>NZ_JASCPK010000034.1:0-48271 GCF_029959385.1 Pseudomonas sp. PS01303 | reverse complement strand
GTAGCGCCGTGCGGCGTAGCCGCACACATCGAGAGGAGGTGCAGCGAAGCAAACCGTAGGCGATGTCCCCGGATGGACACCGTAGCGAGGGAACACTGAGCCTCAGCGAAGTGCCGTACGCCGGGGCCAAGCCTTTTGGGTTACCTTTTCGGCGTTTGGAAAAGGTAACTCGCTGTAAGAGCGAAACCGCCAGCAGCCATCACCGCAGCAACGGATATGCCCCCAATCCCAACCCCAACCCCCGAACCAAAAAAAAGGCGCGATCCCAAAGAATCGCGCCTTCTTCATATATCGCTATCTATCAACTACCCAAAGCCTTCGAAGCCAACCAGAACAACCCAGCCGACAACGCCACGGTAGCCGGCAAGGTCAACACCCAAGCCAACAGAATAGTGCGAACAGTCCCACCTTGCAGGCCGCTCTTATTCGCGACCATGGTACCCGCCACACCCGAAGACAACACATGAGTCGTCGACACCGGCAAACTGAAGATGTTGGCCAAACCAATCAAACTGGCCGTCGTGATCTGCGCCGACATACCCTGCGAATAGGTCATGCCCTGCTTGCCGATCTTCTCGCCAATGGTCAGAACCACACGTTTCCAGCCAACCATGGTGCCCAGACCCAGCGCCAGTGCAACCGCCAGAATCACCCAGAACGGCGCGTATTCAGTGGTCGTGGTCAGGTCTTTGCGCAACTTGTCGAGGTCAGCCTTTTCACGGGCATCCAGAACCGGCAACTTGCTGACTTTCTTCGCGGTATCGTCCAGGCACAGCAAGTAACGACGTACTTCGATGCGGCTATCCGACGACAACGAATGGTAGTCCGCTACACCTTTAAGCGTGTGCAGCAGGGCGCTGATGGTCGGTTCGGTCTGCTGCGGGTTGCAGCGGAATTTCTCCGGCAGGTCGCCGTCTACGCTCTTGCCCAGTGCAAGAAATTCACCCAGCGAATCGGCGTTGCGCTGGTAGAACTGGCTCAGGTGCAGAGTAGCGTCGCGGGTGCGTTCGATCTGGTAAGTGGTGCTGTTCAGGTCGAGAACGAACTGCGCCGGCACGATACCGATCAATACCAGCATGATCAGGCCGATGCCTTTCTGGCCATCGTTGGAACCGTGCACGAAGCTCACGGCCATGGCCGAGATCACCAGAACCAGACGGTTCCAGAATGGCGGATGCTTTTTGTCGTCGAGTTTGCGGCGCTGTTCAGGCGTCTTGTGCATCTTCGACAGCGGGCGCCACCATTTCAGGCCGATCAGGATCAGCGCTGCAATCAGGAAGCCAGCCATCGGCGAGAACACCAGCGAAGCGCCGATGTCTATCGCTTTCTGCCAGTTAACACCGTCGGCCAACGGAATGTCGTTGATCAACGCGTTGGCCAGGCCGACACCGAGGATCGAGCCGATCAGGGTGTGGGAACTGGACGCCGGGATACCGAAGTACCAGGTGCCGAGGTTCCAGGCGATTGCCGCTGCGAGCAACGAGAAAACCATCGCAAGGCCATGGCCGGTGTTCACATTGATCAGCAGTTCAACCGGCAGCAGGTGGACAATGGCATACGCCACGCCAACGCCACCCAGCAGCACGCCGAGGAAATTGAACACACCGGAAAAGAACACCGCCAGGTGCGGCGGCATGGCTTTGGTGTAGATAACAGTGGCTACCGCGTTAGCGGTGTCATGAAATCCATTGATGAACTCGAAGGCGAGGACAAACGTCAGGGCGAGCAAGAGGCTCACAAGCACCCAAGCATCCAGTCCGCTGAATAAATCGATCATGAAGGTTTTCTGACCCGGTCGTAAGGGGGCGCGATTATGCCAGAAAAGACTGGAAATCGATGCCCTCAGTGCTCATCGGTAACGCACTTCTTCGATTTAATTTGTTGCAGCACATGAAAACCAAGCGGCGCGCAGGGTTTTTCAAGCCTTTGATTTGTCTATAAAAAGGCTTTTTGGAACAAGCGTTTTACCCGCGTTTGGAGGGCTCAAACGCTTGTCTGAAATATCTGTGAAACTTTCCGAAGCTGTCCTTTAGCCGGCTCTACGCAGAATCAGCCGCTGCCCGCGGGTAGCGGGCGCGCAAGGCATCGTCTCGGCACCGCGTGGGTAACCGGTGCGTTCACGGATGCTCAAGGCCTTCAAAAACCGTGGCTCATGGCTCTTCGGCTTTGAGTTCCTTTTCGATCTTTTCGATTTCTTGCTTGAAGACCTGATCCTGAACGGTAGGGCGCTTGCGCCATGCCTTGCGTTCCGGTTCTGGTTGAGCGGCGTAGGTGGTGACTTCCCCGCCGTAAACATCCTTGTAACGTTGTTCCTGGCGCTCAAGTTCCGCGCGCAGTTCGTCTTTCGTCACAGTGCTACCTGTATGAGTTGAGATAAGTGTCTGGTGAATCGCACTGCAACGAGTCGATTGAGCGGGCCCGTCGAAAACTCAACGCCAGAACAGGCATTGATGTCATCGGCAGGGCGATCAAGACTTCCATGTTACAGGCGGCTACGACACCAGATTAAAACGGACGCAGCATCAGTTCCTGTTTCAGCGAGCGCTGGCGTTACATCAATCATGAGCGTCAGACGCTTGCCGGGGCTGGCAGCGATTGGCATCGCCTCAGCCGGTGACCACCTCGATGAATAACGGGTGCCACTGAGGTGCATTATAGCGGTCGATTCAGGATTGACTATCGTTGCCAAGTTAAAAACGGTTCGGGATGTGTGATTGTTTTGTTACTCGCAACTTTCATGGGTAGTTGAAGTGCAAGCAAACGTTTACTTCGCCGCGATCTGTTTTTGGCGCCATTTAGTCGATCAACTAAATCTTGATTGAGTTCCCCGGCAAAGTTGCACAGGCGTCTCAAATAGCAAGCCACAGCAGAGGAGGGCGATTGCGATTATCGGTCGACGGTTCGATAATCGCCCAATGTTGATGGCTCGCCGCTTGTGCATCTGCCCGCGAGCCGTTTGTATAGCCATTGATCCGTGTCGGGTAAAAAGGACAATAAATGAACGATCAAATGCGCAACTCCTTCACTTCCGTGGCGCCGCCGATCGTCGCCTCGCCGGCCAAGCGCATTCAGGCGCTGACCGGTGATCCGGATTTCATGACGTCGCTGGCCCGTGGCCTGGCGGTGGTGCAGGCGTTTCAGGAGCGCAAACGTCATCTGACCATCGCGCAGATCAGCCACCGCACGGAAATTCCCCGCGCCGCGGTGCGCCGTTGCCTACATACGTTGATCAAACTCGGCTACGCCACCACCGACGGACGCACCTATTCTCTGCTGCCGAAAGTGCTGACCCTCGGCCACGCTTATCTGTCGTCGACGCCGCTGGCTGTGTCCGCGCAGCCGTACCTCGATCGCATGAGCGAGCAGCTGCACGAAGCCTGCAACATGGCCACGCTTGAGGGCGACGACATTCTCTACATCGCCCGCTCGGCGACCACGCAGCGGCTGATCTCGGTCGACCTTTCGGTGGGCGGGCGTCTGCCGGCTTATTGCACATCGATGGGCCGGATTCTGCTGGCAGCGCTGGACGACACGTCCTTGCGCGAATACCTCGACCACGCCGAACTGGTGGCGAAAACCAGCCGCACGATCCACACCCCCGACGCGTTGCTCGAATGTTTGCAGGAAGTGCGGCAGCAAGGTTGGTGCATCGTCGATCAGGAATTGGAACAAGGCCTGCGCTCGATTGCCGTACCGGTCTACGACGCTTCGGGCCAGGTGGTGGCGGCGCTCAACGTCAGCACCCACGCCGGTCGCGTCAGTCGCACCGAGCTTGAGCAGCGCTTTCTGCCGGGCCTGCTCAGCGCCAGCCGCGACCTCAGCGCGCAGTTGTTTGCCTGATGAAGCTGTTCGATAAACGCACAGTGTTGCGTTTATCGAATTGACGCTAAAACCCTCGGATCATTAATGTCGCGGCAGCGTCATCCGGCGCTGTTGTGAATGAGCCCGCCGGACTGTCGACTCCCATAATAATGACAAGAGGCAACTCACCATGCGCACGCTCCCCGACTGTCTCCGCTCCAACCGCTGTTGCCGGGTTCACCGCAACGCCTGATTGCAACCTTCTATTCTTGTAGCTGTGCCGCTCTCTGGCCGGCCGCCGTTCGACTGCGTTTTTTGCGTGGATAAAAATAATGAACCAGCCTCAGTCCGCTGTGGGTCAGTGCCTCGACGTGCAGACCTTCATCAACGCCCAACCGATCTCGCGCTATCAATGGCGGGTGGTGATCCTGTGTTTCCTGATTGTCTTTCTCGATGGCCTCGACACCGCCGCGATGGGCTTCATTGCCCCGGCGTTGTCGCAGGACTGGGGCATCGACCGCGCCAGCCTCGGCCCGGTAATGAGCGCCGCGTTGATCGGCATGGTCTTCGGCGCACTCGGTTCCGGCCCTTTGGCTGACCGCTTTGGGCGAAAAGTCGTACTCGTCGGCGCCGTGGTGCTGTTCGGTGCTTTCAGTCTGGCGTCGGCGTACAGCACCAACGTCGAGCAATTGCTGGTACTGCGTTTCCTTACCGGCCTCGGCCTGGGCGCGGGCATGCCCAATGCCACCACGCTGCTCTCGGAGTACACCCCGGAGCGCAAGAAGTCGCTGCTGGTGACCAGCATGTTTTGCGGTTTCAACCTCGGCATGGCCGGTGGCGGGTTTATTTCCGCCAAGCTGATTCCGGCGTTCGGCTGGCACAGTCTGCTGCTGATCGGCGGGATTTTGCCGCTGATCCTCGCGGTGGTGCTGCTGTTCTGGCTGCCGGAATCGGCGCGCTACCTTGTCGTCCGTAACCGTGGCACCGACAAAGTGCGCAAAACCCTGGCGCCGATCGATCCGGTCACCGTCGCCCAAGCCTCCAGTTTCAGCGTGCCGGAACAAAAAACCGTGAAGGCGCGCAACGTGTTCGCGGTGATCTTCTCCGGAACGTACAGCACCGGCACCTTGCTGTTGTGGCTGACCTACTTCATGGGCCTGGTCATCGTTTATCTGTTGACCAGTTGGCTGCCGACGCTGATGCGTGACAGTGGCGCGAGCATGGAACAAGCCGCGTTCATCGGCGCGCTGTTCCAATTCGGCGGGGTATTGAGCGCGGTCGCTGTGGGATGGGCGATGGATCGCTTCAATCCGCACAAGGTTATCGGCATTTTCTACCTGCTGGCCGGGGTGTTTGCCTACGCGGTGGGGCAGAGCCTGGGCAATATTACGTTGCTGGCGACTTTGGTTTTGGTGGCGGGGATGTGCGTGAACGGCGCGCAATCGGCAATGCCGTCGCTGGCGGCGCGGTTTTATCCGACGCAGGGGCGGGCGACCGGCGTGTCGTGGATGCTGGGGATTGGCCGCTTTGGCGCGATTCTCGGGGCGTGGATGGGCGCGACGTTGTTGGGCTTGGGCTGGAATTTTGAGCAGGTGTTGACGGCGTTGGTGATTCCGGCGGCGGTGGCGACGGCTGCGGTGGTGATCAAGGGCATGGTCAGTCATGCGGATGCCACTTGAGTTTCAGCGCCTGATCGTTCCCACGCTCCGCGTGGGAACGCCTCAATGGACGCTCTGCGTCCGCTTTTGGGACGCGGAGCGTCCCGGGCTGCATTCCCACGCAGAGCGTGGGAACGATCATTGTTAGGCAAACAACAATCTGTTCGATAAACGAACACTCAGTCGATTATCGGATTGTTTGGCACTTTTCCCAGGCTTAATCTGCAGTGACTCCGGCGCTGAACCTCGCGCCTTTTTATCACTGGCGATTCATTACAAAAACAGGAGCCCGCTCCATGGCTGAGATCCTTTCGCTGCACGACGCGGTGAAGCAATTCGTCAACGACGGCGACACCGTCGCACTCGAAGGCTTCACTCACTTGATCCCTACGGCCGCAGGTCATGAAATCATTCGTCAGGGCAAGAAAGATCTGACGCTGGTGCGGATGACGCCTGACCTGATTTACGACCAACTGATCGGCGCCGGTTGCGCACGCAAACTGATTTTCTCCTGGGGCGGCAACCCTGGCGTGGGTTCGCTACACCGTCTGCGCGATGCGGTCGAGAAGCAATGGCCGCAGCCGCTGGAGATCGAAGAACACAGCCACGCCGACCTGGCGAATGCCTACGTCGCCGGCGCTTCCGGCCTACCGTTCGCGGTACTGCGCGCCTACGCCGGTTCCGACCTGCCGAAGGTCAATCCGCTGATCAAAACCGTCACCTGCCCGTTCACCGGTGAAGTGTTGGCGGCCGTGCCGTCGGTGCGCCCGGACGTGACCGTGATCCACGCACAGAAAGCCGACCGCCAAGGCAACGTGCTGCTGTGGGGCATTCTCGGCGTGCAGAAAGAAGCTGCACTGGCCGCCAAGCGCTGCATCGTTACCGTCGAAGAAATCGTCGACAACCTCAACGCGCCAATGAACTCCTGCGTGTTGCCGACCTGGGCCTTGAGCGCAGTCTGCCATGTACCCGGCGGTGCACATCCGTCCTACGCCCACGGTTACAACGAGCGCGACAATCGTTTCTATCAGGCGTGGGATCCGATCGCCCGCGACCGTGAGACGTTTACCGCGTGGATCAACGAATACATCCATGGCTGCGCTGACTTCAGCGAGTTCCAGGCCAAGTTGGCCGCTGCTTCGGAGGCCAAGTAATGACTTACACCACCAATGAAATGATGACCGTCGCTGCGGCCCGTCGCCTGAAGAACGGCTCGGTGTGCTTCGTCGGTATCGGTCTGCCGTCGAAAGCCGCCAACCTCGCGCGCCTGACTTCGTCGCCGGACGTGGTGCTGATCTACGAATCGGGCCCGATTGGTGCCAAGCCGAGCGTGCTGCCACTGTCCATTGGTGACGGCGAACTGGCGGAAACCGCCGACACCGTCGTCCCGACCGGTGAGATTTTTCGCTATTGGTTGCAGGGCGGGCGCATCGACGTCGGTTTTCTCGGTGCGGCGCAGGTCGACCGTTTCGGCAACATCAACACCACCGTGGTCGGCGATTATTTCTCGCCGAAAGTGCGCCTGCCGGGTGCCGGTGGCGCGCCGGAAATTGCCGGCTCGGCGAAAAGCGTGTTGATCATCCTTAAACAGTCGGCGCGTTCGTTTGTCGACAAGCTCGATTTCATCACCTCGGTCGGTCACGGCGAGGGCGGCGATTCGCGCAAACGTCTGGGCCTGCCGGGCGCCGGCCCGGTCGGGATCATCACCGACCTGTGCATCATGGAGCCGGAAGAGGGCACCCACGAATTCGTGGTCACCGCACTGCACCCGGGCGTGACCCGCGAGCAAGTGGTCGCGGCCACAGGTTGGGCGATTCGTTTTGCTGACAGCGTTGACACCACCGCGGAGCCAACCGACGTCGAACTGACCGCGCTGCGCGATCTCGAAGCGCGCACCGCCGCCGCCCACGGCCAGGCACCGGGAGAAGCATGATGCGTGACGTTTATATCTGCGACGCGATTCGCACGCCGATCGGCCGTTTCGGCGGCGGACTGTCCGCCGTTCGCGCTGATGACCTGGCCGCCGTGCCGATCAAGGCCCTGATGGCGCGCAATCCATCGGTGGACTGGAACGCCATCGACGAAGTGTTCCTCGGCTGCGCCAACCAGGCTGGCGAAGACAACCGCAACGTTGCGCGCATGGCGCTGCTGTTGGCCGGCCTGCCGGAAACTGTGCCGGGCGTGACCCTCAATCGTCTGTGCGCTTCGGGCATGGACGCGATCGGCACGGCATTCCGCGCCATCGCCAGCGGCGAGATGGAGCTGGCGATTGCCGGCGGCGTCGAGTCGATGTCTCGCGCACCGTTCGTGATGGGCAAGGCTGATGCGGCGTTCTCGCGCAACATGAAACTGGAAGACACCACCATCGGCTGGCGTTTCATCAACCCGCTGATGAAGGCGCAATACGGCGTCGACGCGATGCCGCAGACCGCTGACAACGTCGCCGACGACTATAAAGTCTCGCGCGCCGATCAGGACGCTTTCGCCCTGCGCAGTCAGCAACGCACCGCCGCCGCGCAGGCTGCAGGATTTTTCGCTGAAGAAATCGTCGAAGTGCGGATTGCCCACAAGAAGGGTGAAACCGTGGTCAGCCAGGATGAACATCCGCGCGCCGACACCACGATTGAAGCGCTGACAAAATTGAAGCCGGTCAACGGCCCGGACAAAACCGTTACCGCCGGCAATGCCTCCGGGGTCAACGACGGTGCCGCGGCGTTGATTCTGGCTTCTGCCGAAGCGGTGAAAAAACACGGTCTGACCGCCCGCGCCAAAGTGCTCGGCATGGCCAGCGCCGGCGTAGCGCCGCGCGTAATGGGCATCGGCCCGGTGCCAGCGGTGCGCAAATTGATCGAACGCCTCGGCGTAGCGGTCAGCGATTTCGACGTGATCGAACTCAATGAAGCATTCGCCAGCCAGGGCTTGGCGGTGCTGCGTGAACTGGGTCTGACGGATGACGCCGCGCAGGTCAACCCGAATGGCGGCGCGATTGCCCTCGGTCACCCGTTGGGCATGAGCGGGGCTCGTTTGGTGTTGACCGCAATGCATCAGTTGGAAAAGACCGGTGGCAAGAAAGGTCTGGCGACCATGTGCGTCGGTGTCGGCCAAGGTCTGGCTTTGGCCATCGAACGCGTCTGACGCAAGCCGTGACGAAAAAGAACAGAGGAAAGCGACATGTCTGACAAGCCTGGTTACCGTCGTCCGCAGGAAGGCACTCAGCCTGAGTACCTGCACCCGACCTATCAATCCACCAACCTGCGCTCGCCGTCGAAACCGTTGGTGTTTCTGCCGCATTCGCTGTCGGAAATCACCGGGCCGACCATCGGCGCCGAACGTGTAGGCGACACCGATAACGATCTGACCGCCCAGCATGCAGGCGAGCCACAGGGCGAACGCATCATCATTCACGGCCGCGTGCTCGACGAAAACGGTCTGCCGGTGCCGGGGATTCTCGTGGAAATATGGCAGGCCAACGCCGCTGGCCGCTATAACCACAAGCGCGACGTGCATGATGCGCCGCTCGACCCGAACTTCACCGGCACCGGCCGCACCGTGACCGACGCCGACGGCTGGTATCAGTTCCAGACCATCAAGCCTGGCGCCTATCCGTGGGGTAACCACCACAACGCCTGGCGCCCGGCGCACATTCACTTTTCGCTGTTCGGGCCGAGCATTCTTACGCGCCTGGTCACGCAGATGTACTTCCCGGGTGACCCGCTGCTGGCCTACGACCCGATCTACAACTGCGTGCCGGACACGTCGGCCAAGGAACGCCTGATCGCCAGTTTCGATCTGGAAAAAACCATTCCGTCCTACGCCCTCGGTTATCGCTGGGACATCGTGCTGCGCGGGCGTGAAGCCACGCCGATGGAGAAATAAGATGACGCTGACTGCGACCACGTCCCACACCGTCGGGCCGTATTACCACATCGGCCTGACCTGGCTGAACCGCGAAGACCTCACCGTCGAACAAACCCTCGGCGAGCGCGTGGCGATCACCGGGCAAGTGGTGGATGGCAACGGCGATGTCGTCAATGACGCCATGCTCGAAGTCTGGCAGGCGAATGCTGCCGGCAAGTATGACCACCCGGAAGACGAGCAGAACAAAGCGCTCGACCCGAACTTTGAAGGCTTTGGCCGCGTGCCGGTGGATGCTGAAGGGCGCTTTCGCTTTACCACGATCAAACCGGGCACGGTTGAAGGGCTTAAGGGTTCGACCCAGGCGCCGCATCTGGTGGTGTTGGTGTTTGCCCGTGGCTTGGTGAAGCATTTGCTGACGCGGATCTACTTTGAAGGCGAGCCGGCCAACGTTGATGATCCGTTGCTCGAATGTGTGCCGGCTGAACGCCGCGCGACCTTGCTGGCGAAGAAGGATGCCTCGGGTGTTTACCAGTGGAATGTGATTTTGCAGGGCACTGATGCCGAGACGGTGTTCTTCGATTACTGAACACTCCATCGGTGGTCAGCGATCAACTGTGGCGAGGGGATTTATCCCCGTTCGAGTGCGAAGCGCTCGCAAATCAGATAAACGCGGTTTACCTGAAATAACGCGCTGAATGGTTTTGGGGCCGCTTCGCTGCCCAACGGGGATAAATCCCCTCGCCACAAAGGCTGGTCAAGAGCTGGGTGATGATCCAATGTGGAACGGGACTGTTGCAAAGTATGTCTAGACTCTCACTGTCCCTATCGAGTGAAAAACAATGACAACCACCACCTCCCATTACACCGGCGAAGAGCGCAGCAAGCGCATCTTTGCCATTGTCGGCGCCTCGTCCGGCAACCTCGTCGAATGGTTCGACTTCTACGTTTACGCCTTTTGCGCGATCTATTTCGCTCCGGCGTTTTTCCCCTCCGATAACCCGACGGTGCAACTGGTCAACACGGCTGGCGTGTTCGCCGCCGGCTTCCTGATGCGTCCGATCGGTGGCTGGATTTTCGGCCGGATCGCTGACAAGCACGGCCGCAAGAAATCCATGCTCATCTCGATTCTGATGATGTGTTTTGGCTCGTTGCTGATCGCTTGTCTGCCCACTTACAACAGCATTGGCGTCTGGGCGCCGATCCTGTTGCTGTTCGCGCGTCTGCTGCAAGGCCTGTCGGTCGGCGGTGAATACGGCGCCACCGCGACCTACATGAGCGAAGTTGCGCTCAAGGGCCAGCGCGGATTTTTCGCCTCGTTCCAGTACGTGACCTTGATCGGCGGGCAACTGCTGGCGGTGTCGCTGGTGGTGATCCTGCAACAGTTCCTCACCGAAGAAGACCTGCGTGCATACGGCTGGCGGATTCCGTTTGTTGTGGGTGCAATTGCGGCGGTGATTTCGCTGTTCCTGCGTCGCTCGCTGAAAGAAACCACCAACAAGGAAACCCGCGAACACAAAGACGCCGGCAGCATCCGCGCGCTGTTCCGCGATCACAAAGCCGCGTTCATCACCGTGCTCGGTTACACCGCCGGTGGCTCGCTGATTTTCTACACCTTCACCACGTACATGCAGAAATACCTGGTGAACACCGCCGGCATGCACGCCAAGACCGCCAGCTACATCATGACCGGCGCGCTGTTTCTGTATATGTGCATGCAGCCGCTGTTCGGCATGCTCGCCGACAAGATCGGTCGACGTAATTCGATGCTCTGGTTCGGCGCGCTCGGTACGCTGTTCACCGTGCCGATTCTGTTGAGCCTGAAAAGCGTCAGCAGCCCGTTCCTTGCGTTTGTGCTGATCACCGTGGCACTGGCGATCGTCAGTTTCTACACCTCGATCAGCGGTCTGGTGAAAGCCGAAATGTTCCCGCCGGAAGTCCGCGCCCTCGGCGTTGGTCTGGCGTACGCGGTGGCGAATGCGATCTTCGGCGGTTCGGCGGAATTCGTCGCGCTGAGCCTGAAGAACATCGGCATGGAAAACTCCTTCTACTGGTACGTGACGGCGATGATGGCGATCGCGTTCCTGTTCAGTCTGCGCTTGCCGAAACAAGCGGCGTATTTGCACCACGATCTCTAACCCGATGCGCGCGGGCCGTGATGGCCCGCGCCGGCAAGGATTTTTATGACTCAGCGACCGGGCAATCAATTGTTCGATGCCTATTTCACTGCCCGCAATATGCGTGAGGTGTTCTGCGATCAGGGCCGCGTGCAGGCGATGCTCGACTTCGAAGCAGCGTTGGCTCGGGCAGAGGCGCGGGTCGGGTTGATTCCTGCCTCTGCCGTTGCACCGATTGCAGCGGCCTGCAACGCAGGTTTGTACGACTTCGCCGCGCTGGGCGAGGCGATTGCCACGGCCGGCAATTCGGCGATTCCGCTGGTCAAGGCGTTGGGCAAGCAGATTGCTGCCTCTGATGCCGAGGCCGAGCGTTATGTGCATTTGGGCGCGACCAGTCAGGACGTGATGGATTCCGGGCTGGTGCTGCAATTGCGTCAGGCGCTGGACCTGATTGAACGTGATCTGGTGCAATTGGCCGATTCGCTCGCCAGTCAGGCGCAACGTCATGCTGCGACGCCGCTGGCCGGACGCACGTGGCTGCAACACGCGACGCCGGTGACCCTCGGCATGAAAATCGCCGGATGGCTGGGCGCTGTCACTCGCAGTCGTCAGCGTCTGCGTGAACTCAAACCGCGTCTGCTGGTGCTGCAATTTGGCGGCGCCTCCGGGACGCTTGCAGCACTTGGCGAACAGGCGATGCCGATTGCCGAAGCGCTGGCTGAAAAACTGCAACTGACCTTGCCCGAACAGCCGTGGCACACCCAGCGTGATCGCGTGGTGGAGTTCGGTGCGGTGCTCGGTTTGATCGCCGGCAGCCTCGGCAAATTCGGCCGCGACATCAGCCTGTTGATGCAGACTGAAGCGGCCGAGGTGTTCGAGCCTTCGGCGCCGGGCAAGGGCGGTTCGTCGACCATGCCGCACAAACGCAATCCGGTCGGAGCTGCGGTGTTGATCGGTGCGGCGACGCGGGTGCCGGGGCTGGTCTCGACGCTGTTCAGCGCAATGCCGCAGGAACACGAGCGTAGCCTCGGTCTGTGGCATGCCGAGTGGGAAACCTTGCCGGAGATTTGCTGCCTTGTTTCGGGGTCGCTGCAACAGGCTCGGTTGTTGGCGCAAGGGCTGGAAGTCGACGCCGAACGCATGGCGCGCAACCTCGAATTGACCCAAGGGCTGGTGCTGGCCGAAGCGGTGAGCATCGTCCTCGCCCAGCGTGTCGGCCGCGACACCGCGCATCACCTGCTCGAACAATGCTGCAAACGCGCGGTGGCCGAACAGCGCCATTTGCGCGCCGTGCTCGCTGACGAACCGCAAGTCACCGCCGAATTGAGCAGTGCTGAACTCGATCATCTTTTGAACCCCGCCCATTACCTCGGTCAGGCGCAAGTCTGGGTCGAGCGTGCGGTGGCTGAACACAACGCATTGTCTGACTGAAAGGAGAGGGCTGTGGCTTTCGTTCAACTCGCCGATGGCGAACTGCACTATCAAATAGAAGGCCCGGTCGATGCACCGGTGCTGGTGCTGTCCAACTCGCTGGGCACTGATTTGCACATGTGGGACGCGCAGATGCCGGCGTTCACCGAGCACTTTCGTGTGCTGCGTTTCGACACCCGTGGTCACGGCAAATCGCTGGTCACACCGGGGCCGTACAGCATTGAGCAACTCGGTCACGACGTACTTGGTCTGCTGGATGCGCTGCACATCGATCGTGCGCATTTCTGCGGATTGTCGATGGGCGGCCTGATCGGGCAATGGCTGGGTATTAATGCCAGTCACCGTTTGAACAAACTGATCGTCTGCAACACGGCAGCCAAAATCGGTGATCCATCGGTGTGGAATCCGCGTATCGAAACCGTGCTGCGTGACGGCGCGGCGGCGATGGTTGCTCTGCGCGATGCATCCATTGCTCGCTGGTTTACCCCGGATTTTTCCGCTGCACATCCGGCCGCTGCCAAGCAGATTACCGACATGCTCGCGGCGACTTCGCCTGAAGGTTACGCGGCCAATTGCGCGGCGGTGCGTGATGCCGATTTCCGCGAGCAACTGGCTTCGATCAATGTGCCGTTGCTGGTGATTGCCGGCACCGAAGATGCGGTGACGCCGCCGGCCGGTGGGCATTTCATTCAGGAGCATGTGCGCGGTGCCGAGTACGCCGAGTTCTATGCGGCGCACCTGTCGAACGTGCAGGCCGGTGCTGATTTCAGTGATCGCGTATTGGCGTTTCTAAACGCCTGACAAGGGGATTTTCGTGGACGAGAAACAACGTTACGACGACGGCATGCAAGTGCGCCGCGCGGTGTTGGGCGATGCGCACGTCGATCGCAGCCTGACCACGCTGACCGAGTTCAACTCGGAATTTCAGGAGATGATCACCCGGCATGCCTGGGGCGATATCTGGACGCGCCCGGGCTTGCCTCGGCACACGCGCAGTTTGATTACCATCGCCATGCTGATCGGCATGAACCGCGAAGGCGAGCTGAAACTGCATTTGCGCGCGGCGGCGAATAATGGCGTGAGCCGCGGCGAGATCAAGGAAGTGATCATGCAGAGCGCGATTTACTGCGGGATACCGGCGGCGAACGCGACGTTTCATTTGGCGGAATCGGTGTGGGATGAGTTAGGGGTTGAATCCCGCGAGTGACGGCTGAAACCGAAAAAGATCGCAGCCTTCGGCAGCTCCTACATTTGGAATGCGTTCCCCTGTAGGAGCTGCCGAAGGCTGCGATCTTTCGCTCTTCAAACCTTGGCAACAATAAATATCCGCTTGAACGCAAACAACGTATGCCCATCCGCCTCCTGCGGATACTGCGCGTGCACCCGCATCAGATAGTGATAAATAAACCGCGCCTGCTCCGCTGAATCCAGCGCCTGCATCACCGGCCGCAGCGCCGACACTTTCACCCAGTCATACACCGGCGATTTGCCGTCGACCACCTGCAACTGCTCGGTCTCCCAGATATCCAGTGACGTGGTCAGCGGCGCCAGCAAACGGTAGTAATCCTCCAGCGCCAACAACGGCCGCGCCGCCATGCGCTGGCGCAGTTCCGGCGTGCCCAATGGCGTACCGCCGACACCGCCGTCTTCGAGTGTTTCCAGCATCAGCCGATACCACAACGCATCGCGCCAGTCCGGCATATGCGCGGCCAGGCAGCCGCCGGTGTTGAGCTGGCCGAGAAGGCGCGGCAGCAGCGTTTCATGACCATCAATAAAGTGCAGCACGGCAGCGGCAAACAGCAGATCCGCCGGTTGTTCAGGCTGCCAGTCGAGCAAGTCGCACTGTTGCCATGACGCGTTGATCGGCAAGCGTCGGGCCTCGTCGAGCATTTGCGCTGAACTGTCGATGCCCAGCAAGTGCGCCTGCGGCCAGCGCTCGGCCAACAACCGCGTGGCAATGCCGGTGCCGCAACCGAGGTCAACCATACGTTTGGGGTGGTGCAGGTCGACACGGTCGAGCAATTCATTGACCGGGCGTTGCCTGAGGCGGGAAAACTGCTGGTACGCCTTGGCGTTCCATTGGGTGGTGGCTTCCCCTGCCGTTTCAAGTTTGACGCTCATGAGGTGATCCTCTCTGGCGAATTACAGTTGTCTTCCGATGATGTTGAGGGTTTTCAGGACAACTGCCACACCTTTGCGCGTATCCGTATCGTTCAACAGTTTGAGCAAGGCAAAGACGCTCAGCGATTCGGGCAGTGCCGCAGCTTCAGCTTTGGCCTGGCGCAAAGTGTTACTGGCTGCCCAAGTGGTTGCCGTGGCGGATTCGAACGCCTGCGCGAGCTTTTCCACCATCGCCGCATCCGTCACGTCGATCAGATCGGAAAGCAATGAAAGCAAGTCCACGAGGTTTTCCAGTCTTCCACCGTCAACCAACGGTTGCAGTTTGGCCATGAGGGCGGTGAACCCGGGCGTGGCCGAGATTTCTTCAGGCATATTCATCTGTCATCACTCCTCCCTGCGCAGGGTCAAAGCATGCCTCGGGCCACGGCCCAGTACAGGCCGCGATTGAAACCGTTTCTGAGCAGACCGCCAAGTTTGGTGGGCGGTGTCGGCTGTACATCGTGGGAATAGTCGTACCAAAGAGGCATCCCGGCATTCAGCCCCATTTGCGCCACTGCCTGAACCCGACCGTCATAAACGCTGTTGGGGGCTCCCAAGCGAATTTCGGCGGTGATGTTGTTGGCGATGACGGGTGCCTGGTTATGGCATGCACCACCCGCCTTGCTCACTGGAAGATCTACGGTGTCGCCGATCACATAGACATTTTGCAGGCCATAAACCTGCAGCGTTTCATGATGGGTCGGCAGCCAGCCCTCATCATTCGGCGCTTGTGAGGCGCCGGACTCCCGAACCGCTTTAACTGCACAGATCGGCGGGGTAGCCATCAGGATGTCGAATGGTTGTGCATCACCTTCGGCTGAATAGGCGACTTTTGCGTCGGGGTCGACCTTGCTCAGAGTGAAGCCGCGCTGAAAGTGGATACCTTTCTGTTCAAAAATGTCCGGCAGGATTTCGCCCGTAGGCCGTTGCAGAAACAGGCAATTACGCAAGAGTTGGGCGACGGTAGGGTAGGTGTAAATGATTTCTACCTTGTCACGGACACCTCGGCGACGCAGGAAATCATCAAGCATCAATGTCGTTTCTACCGGAGCAATGCCGCACTGGTGAGGGACATTGGGTGTTTGCGGGAAAGATACCGTAATGAAAATACGGCCTTTTTCGATGGTGCTCAACCTTTGTGCCAGTTGACGGGCGGGTTGGTATTGATAGAAGTGATCGCCAGCCTCCTGCAATCCCTCAATGCGTTCAGGTGCAGGCACGCAGCCAGTGGCGATGACCAGAAAATCATAGTCATAGCGTTTTGCGCTACGGGTTTTCAGGTATTGGCCAGGAAAATCGAAGTGGGTGACTTCTTCAACGTTAAAGTGGATTTCCGGGCGTAACAGTGAACGTTCCGGGCGTTTGAGTTCTTCATTGAAGAACTGATTAAACGCTACGTACATGAACGCCGGTTTGTAGAAGTGATCGGGGGAATTGGATAGCAGGGTGATCGAGACGTCGCCGCGAAGGATTTCCGGATACAGCTTGCCGGCCAGTTGATTGGCCAGCATGGTTCCGCCTACACCGCCACCGACGATAACTATTCGCTTATTCATACCTGACCTCCGAGGTCATGGCAGCTTCGCGTACAGCATCCGGAGATAACGGAAGAGAAAAAGGGCTCCTACTTCGGACTGGAGAGAGTAACCACTTAATGACTTTATCTGTGTTCGTACAATCCGCCAGTCGACACGACCGACGGAGTGCCTCAACGAGCCACGCTATTGAAGTGACCGTTCGCTGATCACAAAAGGCTGATCGGGTAACTGACAATCAAACGATTCTCGTCGAATTCGTTATTGCTGAAATCCCGGCGCATGGTCGAGTTGCGCCATCTGACGTTGAGATCCTTGAGCGTGCCGCTCTGCACGGTGTAGCCCAGTTCCGATTCGCGGCCCCATTCCTTGCCGTCGGTGATGGTGCCGGTGTGTACGTTGTCGCCGCTGATGTAGCGGTTCATCAGGGTCAGGCCGGGCACGCCCAACGCGGCGAAGTTGTAGTCGTGGCGCAGCTGCCACGAGCGTTCCTGCGCGTTGTCATAACTGGCGTTGTAACTGTCGTTGGCCAGCGTGCCGCCGCTGGTGCCGTTGACCCGCATCCACGCGCTGTCGCCGGTGAGTTTTTGCAGGCCGACGGAGAAGGTGTTGCCGCCGTATCGGGCCGAGAACATCCCCGACCAGGTCTTGTTGTCGAGATCGCCGGCGCGCGCGCTGCCGTCGTCCTTGCCGTAGAAGAAACCGAGGTTGGCGCCCAGCGTCCAGTCGCCCAGCGGTTGGCTGTGCGTCAGGTTGACGTATTGCTGGCTGTAGATGTCCTTGAGTTCAGCGTTCCATAAGCCGATCTGGGTGCGCTTGTCATTGAACACATATTCGCCGCCCTGAAAGTTGAATCGATCCGAGGTGAACGCCGCTTTGCCGGTCATCGACATGTCGCTCATGCTGCTGTCGTCGCGCGGGCTGTTGGCGCGGAACTGGCCGCCGTAGAGGGTCAGGCCGTCGATTTCTTTCGAGGTGATCTGGCCGCCACGAAAGGTTTGCGGCAGCGAGCGACCGTCGTCCGAACGCAGGATCGGCAGCACTGGCATCCATTCGCCGACCTTCACTTCGGTCTGGGAAAATTTCGCCTTGAACGCGACGTTGGTGCGGCCGAAGTTATCCGCCGGGCGCCCGTCGTGATCCAGCGGCAACAACTGCGTGCCGCCTGTGCCTTTGCCGCCATCGAGTTTCAACGAATACAAACCCAGCACGTCCATGCCGAAGCCGACGGTGCCTTGGGTGAAGCCGGATTTGGCGTCGAGGATGAAGTTCTGCGTCCACTCTTCAGCCTTGCCCTGCGCCTTGGTCGGGTTGGTGAAGTTGCGGTTGATGTAGAAGTTGCGCAGGTTGAGGTTGACCTTGGCCCCTTCAATAAAACCCGCTTCTTCAGCCGCGACGGGGAGGGCGGCACCCGCCAGGGCCAGGGCGATCAGGCCGGGAAATGCGTAGGGCGCAGGGGAGGTGGTCATAGCTGGGTCTCTCTTGTTTTTTTGAGGCAAACGAAATGCGCTGCGGCCGTTTTTGTGGCGCAGAAATGCGATGGATTCAGGGGGCGGAGCGGCGGCGATCAGCCGGACGGAGCAGGGCGTGGGAGCATGTGGCGAACCTGTTGTTATTGGTTTTGTGGCTCGAATGGTGCGGGGGGCGGATGTTTTGATTCAATTGGTAAAAGCGGGTTTTGGGCGATTATCGAACAGCATTGAAGATCAAAAGATCGCAGCCTTCGGCAGCTCCTACAGGGGATCGCATTTCAAATGTAGGAGCTGCCGAAGGCTGCGATCTTTTGATCTTCAGGCAACAAAAAGCCCACCAATCGGTGGGCTTCTTGTGTTCAGCAGATGATCAGAACAATCTCATCTTCGGCGCTTCTTCTTTCACCGGCTCATTCTTCGCGGTTTGCGAATTCCAGCCGCCACCCAAAGCCTTGTACAGGTTGACCGCACTGGTCAGCTGCGCGAGGCGGTCGGTGATCAGCGCTTGTTGCGCGCTGAACAGCTGACGCTGGGCATCGAGGAAGGTCAGGTTGCTGTCGACACCGATGCGGTAACGACGCTCGGCCAGGCGGTAGTAATCCTGGTTGGCCTGAACGAAGTCACGCTGCGCTTGCAGCTGCTCGGTGTAGGTCTGGCGGGCGGCCAGGCCATCGGCGACTTCCTGGAAGGCGGTTTGAATCGACTTCTCGTAGTTCGCCACGCCAATGTCCTTCTGGATCTTGGCGTAGTCGAGGCTGGCGCGCAGGCTGCCGGCGTTGAAGATCGGCAGGTTGATCTGCGGCGAGAACAGCCACGTGCCCGAACCACCCTTGAACAGACCGGACAGATCCGGGCTCAGGGTGCCCGCGTTGGCGGTCAGGCTGATGCTCGGGAAGAACGCTGCACGGGCCGCGCCGATGTTGGCGTTGGCCGCTTTCAGGTTGTGCTCGGCTTGCAGAATGTCCGGACGACGTTGCAGCAGATCCGATGGCAGACCCGGCGGTACGTCGCTGAGCAGATCATCCGACAGCGGTTTGGCCGCTTGCAGATTGGCCGGGATACCGGTGCCGAGCAGCAGGGTCAGGCTGTTTTCGTCCTGAGCGACCTGGCGGGTGTAGCGCGCCAGTTGTGCACGGGCGTTTTCCACCGAGGTACGCGACTGCGCCAGATCCAGTGCCGAAGCGACACCGACTTCGTTGCTGCGGCTGGTCAGCTTGTAGCTTTCTTCAAAGGCACCGAGGGTGTCTTGGGTCAGCTTGAGCAGTTCCTTGTCCGCTTGCCAGGTCAGATAAGCATTGGCGACGCTGGCGACCAGACTGATCTGTGTGCTGCGACGGGCTTCTTCCGTGGCGAAGTATTGTTGCAGCGCTTGTTCGCTCAGGCTGCGAACGCGACCGAACAGGTCGAGTTCGTAGGCGCTGATGCCAACGGTGGCCGAGTACGAGCTGCTGATCATCGACTCGCCGGTCTGCGAAGCGCGTTCCGGAAGACGTTGACGGCTGCCGGAACCATTGGCCGAAATCGCCGGGTACAAGTCAGCACGCTGAATGCGGTATTGAGCCGCGTAAGCGTCGATGTTCAGTGCCGCGACACGCAGGTCACGGTTGTTTTCCAGCGACACCTGGATCAGCTGTTGCAGGGCAGGGTCGTGGAAAAACTGCTTCCAGCCCTGCTCGGCAGCGGCTTGCGCCGGTGCCTGGGCCGGCGAGTACGCCGGCCCTTGCGGGTACTGACCTGCGACCGGAGCCTCAGGCTGCTGATAGTCAGGTATCAGCGAGCAACCGCTCAGCACGAAGGCGGCGACTGCGATGGAGAGTAGCGACTTGCTCATTGGCCAGCCTCTTTAGGAGTTTCTTTAGCTTCGTCATCTGGATCGGCGATTTTACGCTGGCCAATGGACGAAACCGTAACGAAGAACAGTGGAACCCAGAAGACCGCCAGGATCGTGGCTGTGAGCATACCGCCAATTACGCCGGTACCGATCGCGTGTTGGCTGCCCGAACCGGCACCGGTAGAGATCGCCAACGGTACAACACCGAGGACGAAGGCCAGCGACGTCATGATGATCGGTCGCAGACGCATGCGGCAGGCTTCGATCGCCGCATCACGCAGGCTACGCCCTTGTTCATGCAGTTCCTTGGCGAACTCGACGATCAGAATGGCGTTTTTAGCCGCCAGACCGATGGTCGTCAACAGACCCACCTGGAAGTACACGTCGTTGGACAGACCGCGCAGGCTGGTGGCCAGCAGCGCACCGATGATCCCCAGCGGCACCACGAGCATAACGGCGATCGGAATCGACCAGCTCTCGTACAGCGCCGCCAGACACAGGAACACCATCAGCAGCGACAGGGCGTACAGCGCCGGCGCTTGCGAACCCGACAGACGTTCTTCATATGACAGACCGGTCCAGGAGATACCGACACCCGCCGGCAGCTTCTTGGCGATCGCTTCGACTTCGGCCATCGCATCACCGGTGGAGTAACCCGGCGCCGGAGAACCGAGGATCTCCATCGCTTCTACACCGTTGTAACGCGCCAGTTTCGGCGAACCGTAGATCCACTCGCCTTTGGCGAAGGCGGAGAACGGCACCATGGTTCCGACGTTGTTGCGCACGTACCATTTCTTCAAGTCTTCTGGGCTCATGCGAGCACCGGCCTGACCTTGCACGTAAACCTTCTTCACGCGACCGCGGTCGATGAAGTCGTTGACGTAGCTACTACCGAAGGAGATGGACAGCGTGCTGTTGATGTCGGTGAGGCTCAAGCCAAGGGCCTGGGCTTTCTCGTCGTCGATTTCCAAGTGGTATTGCGGTTCATCGTTCAGCCCGTTCGGACGCACTTGATAGAGCACTTTGCTCTGTGCGGCCAGGCTGAGGAACTGGTTACGGGCTTCCATCAGCTTGTCGTGACCGATACCGGCACGGTCCTGCAGGAACACGTCGAAACCAGTGGCGTTACCCAGTTCCAGTACCGCTGGCGGGGCGAAAGCAAACACCATCGCGTCGCGGAAAGTGAAGAAGTGTTGCTGCGCACGTTGGGCCAACGCAAACACGCTGTTGTCCGAGTTACGCTCGTCCCACGGTTTGAGCATGATGAACGCCAGGCCAGAACTCTGGCCGCGACCGGCGAAGTTGAAGCCGTTCACGGTAAACACCGACGCTACCGCGCCTGCCTCTTTATCCAGCAGGTAGGTACGCATTTCGTCGATGACGACTTGGGTACGTTCAGCACTGGAACCGGCCGGGGTCTGCACCTGGGCGAACAGTACGCCCTGGTCTTCTTCCGGCAGGAACGCGGTCGGAATGCGCGTGAACAGCCAGATCATGCCAACCACGATCAGCAGGTACGCCAGCAGGTACGGGGCTTTGCGCGACAGCATGTTGCCAACGCCGCGCTCGTAGCTGCGAACGCCACGGTCGAAGTTACGGTTGAACCAGCCGAAGAAGCCTTTTTTCGGTGTGCCGTGCTCGCCTTTCGGAATCGCCTTGAGCATGGTGGCGCAGAGCGCCGGGGTGAAGATCAGCGCAACCAATACCGACAGGGCCATGGCCGAGACGATGGTGATCGAGAACTGCTTGTAGATCACACCGGTGGAACCGCTGAAGAACGCCATCGGCAGCAATACCGCCGACAGCACTAGCGCAATACCGACCAGTGCGCCCTGGATCTGGCCCATGGACTTCTTGGTCGCTTCTTTCGGTGACAAGCCTTCTTCGCTCATCACCCGCTCGACGTTTTCCACCACAACGATGGCATCGTCCACCAGCAAGCCGATGGCCAACACCATACCGAACATGGTCAGGGTGTTGATGCTGAAGCCGAACGCCGCGAGGATGCCGAATGTACCGAGCAATACCACCGGTACAGTCATCGTGGTGATGACGGTGGCGCGGAAGTTTTGCAGGAACAGGAACATCACCAGGAACACCAGCACGATCGCTTCGACCAGGGTTTCAACCACACCCTTGATCGATTCGGTCACCACCGGAGTGGTGTCGTACGGGAATACCACTTCCATGCCTTCCGGGAAGAACGGCTTGAGGTCGTCAATCGTCTTGCGCAGCGCCTTGGCGGTGTCGAGGGCGTTGGCACCGTTGGCCAGTTTTACCGCCAGACCAGACGCCGGGCTGCCGTTGAACTGCGCAGAAATACTGGAGTTTTCACCGCCCAGACCGACGTCAGCGACGTCGCCGACACGCACTTGCGAGCCGTCCTGATTGACCTTCAGCAGAATCGCCTTGAACTGCTCGGCAGTCTGCAGACGGGTCTTGCCGATGATCGTGGCGTTCAGTTGCTGGCCAGGCAGCGCCGGCAAACCGCCGAGCTGACCGGAGGAGACCTGGACGTTCTGCGCGGAAATCGCCGTGCTGACATCGCCCGGGGTCAGGTTGTACTTGTTCAACTTGGCCGGGTCGAGCCAGATGCGCATCGCGTACTGGGCACCGAAGACCTGGAAGTCACCGACACCGGCGGTACGCGAGATCGGATCCTGCATGTTCGACACGATGTAGTTGGACAAGTCGTCCTTGGTCATGCTGCCGTCACGCGATACCACGCCGATCACCAAGAGGAAGTTTTTCACTGCCTTGGTCACACGGATACCTTGTTGCTGCACTTCCTGCGGCAACAGCGGGGTGGCCAGGTTCAGCTTGTTCTGAACCTGAACCTGCGCGGTGTCGGAGTTGGTGCCTTGCTCGAAGGTCGCGGTGATGGTCATGCTGCCGTCGGAGTTACTTTCCGACGACACATAACGCAGGTTGTCGATACCGTTGAGCTGCTGCTCGATCACCTGAACCACGGTGTCCTGCACGGTTTGCGCCGAAGCGCCCGGGTAGGTCACGGAGATCGCAATGGCCGGTGGCGCAATGCTCGGGTACTGGTTGATCGGCAATTTCAGGATCGAAAGTGCCCCGACCAGCATGATCACCAGGGCAATTACCCAAGCGAAAATCGGACGGTCGATGAAGAATTTTGACATGAGTTACTCCCCTTTGCCGCCAGCGGCTTTGTCAGCAGGCTGAGCGGGGGCCGGGTTCTTTTTCGCTACGTTGGTGGCTTCGGTCGGGTTCACTTGCACGCCCGGACGAACGTATTGCAGGCCTTCGGTGATCAGACGATCGCCGGCTTTCAGGCCGTCTTCGATCAGCCACTGGCTGCCGACGGTGCGGCTGGCCTTGAGCTGACGCAACTCGACCTTGTTGTCGGCGCCGACGACCAGTGCGGTCGGCGTGCCTTTGAGGTCGCGGGTCACGCCTTGTTGCGGTGCCAGAATCGCTGCTGCGTTAACACCGGCCTGCAATTGAGCGCGGACGAACATGCCCGGCAGCAGGGTGTGATCCGGGTTCGGGAACACGGCGCGCAGGGTCACGGAACCGGTAGTCGGGTCGACCGACACTTCGGAGAATTCCAGCTTACCGTCGAGCTTGTACTGGCTGCCGTCTTCCAGGGTCAGTTTGACCGCTGCCGAGTTCTCGCCGGATTTTTGCAGGCGACCGCTTTCCAGCTCGCGGCGCAGTTCCAGCAATTCAACCGAAGACTGGGTCACGTCGACGTAAATCGGATCCAGCTGCTGGATCGTTGCCATCGCATCGGTCTGGCCATTGTTGACCAGTGCACCTTCGGTGACCGAAGAGCGACCGATACGGCCGGAGATCGGCGCGTAAACCTTAGTGTAACGCACGTTGATCTGCGCGCTCTGCAACGACGCTTCCGATTCCATGCGGTTGGACACGGCGGTGTCGTATTCCTGACGGCTGACGGCTTGTTCATCGACCAGCTGCTTGTAGCGATCGGAGATCGACTTGGTCGAACGCAGGTTGGCTTCGGCGCTTTTCAGGGTCGCTTCGTACACGGCTGGATCGATCTGATACAGCTGCTGGCCGGCTTTGACGTCGCCACCTTCCTTGAACAGACGCTTGAGAATGATGCCATTGACCTGTGGTCGAACTTCCGCAACGCGGAACGCGCTGGTGCGGCCCGGCAGTTCCGAGGTGAGGGTAAAGGCTTGTGGTTGCAGGGTAACGACGCCGACCTGAGGGGGCGGGGCGGCCGGTGCCGCTTCTTCCTTTTTACATCCGCTGAGCAGCGATGCCAGGGCGACGGCAGTGACCAGAGCGGTAACAGCTGGCTTGAATTGCATGAAAATCCTCGGGTCAGGCGCGCAAAAAGCGCACAAGAAGTGTGGAAGGGTAAAAAAAGGGTGCCGGGTGGATAAGTAGCTTGCTAAGGAATATACTTACGTTCATGGTTGTTTGTAAACACCTTGGCGTCGTACCCACCCTGTTACAAAAGTCGTCGCAAGGTAAGAAATTGTAGGCCGGGGAGCCGATCCGCGAGAGATCACCCCCTCTTTATTCAGCGGATATTCAGCCATCCCTGAAACATCCTGTTTGAGGTTTTACTGCCATGGTCCGTCGTACCAAAGAGGAAGCTCAGGAAACCCGCAACCAGATTCTGGAAGCGGCGGAGAAAGCCTTTTATGAAAGGGGCGTCGCTCGTACGACGCTGGCGGACATCGCGACCCTTGCCGGCGTCACGCGTGGCGCTATTTATTGGCATTTCAGCAATAAAGCCGACCTGCTTCAGGCCATGCTCGACACCCTGCACGAAACGCTGGATGAACTGGCCAAGGCCAGCGAGAGCGAGGACGAACTCGACCCCCTGGGCTGCATGCGCAAGCTGTTGATTCATTTGTTTCATCAAATTGCACTGGACCCGAAAACCCGGCGTATCAACGAAATTCTGTTTCATAAGTGCGAATTCACCGATGAAATGTGCGATTTGCGCCAGCAGCGCCGGTCGGCCAGCCTCGAATGCAACGATCGCATCGGGCTGACCCTGCGTAATGCGGTGAATCGCGGCCAGTTGCCGGAAGATCTCGACACTGCCCGCGCGGCCATCAGCATTCATGCCTATATTGATGGCCTCCTGTACGGATGGCTTCTGGCACCGGACAGCTTTGAGCTGCATGCCGAGGCCGAGCGTTGGGTCGATACAGGGTTGGATATGCTGCGCCTGAGCCCTAGCCTGCGCAAATGAAACAAAATGCGTAATTGGCACAGCTTATGTCAATTGGCGCGGGCGAAAACGCCGTTTTTTCACCCGTGCGGTGCAAAACAGGCTGCTTTTATATACGTATAGGCTTTCCGATGACAGCCAGCGGGCTACGTATTTTGTAGGGAATTTGTTTCGATCACGTTAATCACGGGTGCGCTTTACCTGGTCGGGTGGTTATCGGGCCGGATTTCTGGAAAGCGGCATTTGGCCGGATTGAACTGAAACACTATGGCCGCTTTAACTGATGCTGATGATCACACTGTAGCTGTAAGGTTTTTCGGATTGCTGTCGCGATATCCTGGATGTTACTTTGATTGGACTGGTATTTAGCACGACAGCGCTATGACGTCGATCAGGTACTTCCTGTGGATTGAAACTAAAGGGGTCGTACGGCTTATTAATTTTTAAAGATGTCGAGAACTCAAAAGTTTCATGTTCGCTTGCAAAAGTAAAATCATGATCTACTTTTGTCGAGCGCGTCGATTTTCCGCCTATGCGTTTAGGTATTTCACTGCGAAGTATGAACGAAGAGTATTGGAAGGGTTCGATTGTGTAATCTTCCAGATCATGTTCGCTAGTGTCCCAGCTGGAGCCGGTGAGCTTGAATGTGCGGTAGGCACCGTTATAGATGTACACGATGACACTGGTGTGGGATTTGATTCGGCTCACTGCATCCCAGTCTTCCAGCTCCTGCTGTTGGGTTTCTTCAACGAGCTCATTGAAACGGTTTTTTACTTTCTGATCGGTCTCGAAGATGGCCGATAGATTGTTGGATAATTCTTCAAAGCTTGAAGATGAGGAAAGAGACTGGAAAAAGTGGTTGATGCTTTGGGTTAATTCTTCAGAAGAGTTTATTTTGTCCAGTGTTGATTGTTCCGAAGTCTCTGTCGGGCGGTTGTTTTCCATGATGCAAACACCTTTGGTTGATTTGAGTGATAGAAAATATCAGGCATCTTTCAAACTTTCCTGTTAGCTGTGTAATGGTTGATTTCGTAATGTAAGACGTTAAGTCAATAAAAAGCCCCGGCTCTTTCGAGTCGGGGCTTTTGGGCTTTGACGATATTACTTACAACGTCGGATAGTCGATGTAACCAACCGGCCCCTTAGCGTAGAACAACTCCGGACGCGCTTCATTCAACGGCGCATCAGCCTGCAAACGCGCCGGCAGATCCGGGTTGGCAATAAACGGCACGCCAAACGCCACAGCGTCAGCCTTGCCACTCGCCAGCCACGCGTTGGCGCTGTCCTTGGTGAAGCGTTCGTTGGCGATGTACGGGCCACCGAAAGCTTCTTTCAGTTGCGGGCCGAGGCTATCGGCGCCTTCTTTCTCACGGGAGCAGATGAACGCGATACCGCGCTTGCCCAGCTCACGCGCGACGTAGGTGAAGGTTTCGGCAAGGTTGTCGTCGCCCATGTCATGGGAGTCGGCGCGCGGTGCCAGGTGCACACCAACTCGGCCAGCGCCCCAGACTTCGATCGCAGCGTCAGTCACTTCCAGCAACAGGCGCGCACGGTTTTCCAGGGAGCCGCCGTAGTTATCGGTGCGCTGGTTGGTGCTGCTTTGCAGGAACTGGTCGAGCAGGTAACCGTTGGCGCCGTGGATTTCCACGCCGTCAAACCCGGCGGCTTTGGCGTTTTCGGCACCGGTGCGGTAGGCGTCGACGATGTCGGCGATTTCAGCGGTTTCCAGTGCGCGCGGAGTCGGGTAGTCGGCCATTGGACGAACCAGGCTGACGTGACCTTTTGGCTGGATGGCGCTCGGTGCAACCGGCGCTTCACCGTTGAGGTACGACGGATGGGAGACGCGGCCGACGTGCCACAGTTGCAGGAAGATCTTGCCGCCAGCGCCGTGAATGGCTTTGGTCACATTGGACCAGCCGCGCACTTGGTCGTTGGACCAGATGCCCGGGGTATCCGGATAGCCCACGCCCATTGGCGTGACCGACGTGGCTTCGCTGAGGATCAAGCCAGCAGAAGCGCGCTGTACGTAGTATTCAGCCATCAGCGCGTTCGGTACGCGGCCTTCATCGGCGCGGCAGCGGGTCAGCGGGGCCATGATGATGCGGTTGGCCAGTTCGACGTCGCCGAGTTTGATGGGATCAAAAATAGTTGCCATGTCTACAACCCTCGTAAAAGTGAAAGTTAATCAGTGAGTCGCGGGGGCCAGATCGGCATTGCCGTTCTGACGGAAAGTAATCAGGGTCACCAACAGCGCCAGTACCGCGAGGGCGCCGCCGGCGAGCGGCACGCTGGTCAAGCCGTAACCGTGGGCGATGACGCTGCCGCCGACCCAGGCGCCGAGGGCGTTGCCGACGTTGAAAGCGCCGATGTTCAGGGTCGACACCAGGTTCGGTGCGGCTTTGCCGAAGGTCACCACGTTGACTTGCAGGGCCGGCACGGCGGCGAAGCAGGCGACAGCCCAAAGGAACAGGGTAATTTCAGACGGGATCAGCGCGACGCTGGTCCAGGTCAGCACGGTGGAGATCACCGCCATGGCGATAAACACGCCGATCAGCGTCGCGGCCATTCCTTTGTCGGCGAGTTTGCCGCCAATGATGTTGCCAACGGTCAGACCGAGGCCGATCAACATCAGCGTCCAGGTCACGCCACGTGGCGAGACGCCGGTGACTTCGCCAAGCAGCGGCGCGACGTAAGTGAACACGGTGAAGACGGACGCGGCGAACAGCGCGGTCATGCTCAGCGACAACCAAATCCCCGCACCTTTGAGGGCGGCGAGTTCGGCGCGCATGTCGAGTTTTTCTTCATCACGCTTGGCCGGCAGGAAGCGGATCAGGCCGATCAGCGCGATCACGCCAATCACGGTCACCGCCCAGAAAGTCGAGCGCCAGCCGTATTGCTGACCCAGCGCAGTGCCCAGTGGAACGCCAAGCACGTTGGCCAGCGTCAGACCGGTGAACATCAATGCGACGGCCGAGGCACGTTTGTTGGCCGGCACCAGATTGGCGGCAACGACCGAACCGATACCAAAGAAAGCGCCGTGGCAGAGGGCAGTGACTACACGGGCGAACATCAACACGTTGTAGTCACTGGCAATGGCGCAGAGCAGGTTGCCGACAATAAAGATGCCCATCAACGCGACCAGTGCCGCCTTGCGCGGCAGTTTGGCGGTGGCCAGTGCCATGAACGGCGCACCGATGGCCACGCCCAAGGCGTAACCAGTCACCAGCCAGCCGGCGCCGGGGATCGACACACCGAGGTCGGCCGCGACTTCGGGCAGCAGGCCCATGATGACGAACTCGGTGGTGCCGATGGCGAAGGCACTCAAGGCGAGGATGAGTAGCGAGAGGGGCATGCGGGTTTCCTTGTCGGCTGGCTGACGTTAAGGGTCAGAGCTCTTTACTGAGGGTGCTGAGGAACGCCTGGATCACGTCCTCGTTACGTTTGAAAAAATGCCACTGCCCGGCCTTCTGGCTGCTGATCAGCCCAGCGCGTTGCAACGTCGCGAGGTGGGCAGAAACGGTCGACTGCGACAGGCCACAGCGCTGATCGATCTGCCCGGCGCAAATGCCGTACTCGTGGTTGTGCAACTGTTCCGGGAATTCGCCTTTCGGGTCTTTCAGCCAGTTGAGGATGTCTCGCCGTACTGGGTGCGCCAGGGCTTTTATTATTTCGTCGAGGTCAAGGTTCATGGCAGGGTGCTCGGTTGTGTACAACGCTATATCGCGATGAGGCGAACTTTAAATCGGTACTTCGCGATATGCCAATATGATTTCGTTCTGATGAGCGCATAAATCGGTATATCGGGTTATAACGATATGGTGAGGTGTCGATTGCGGGGCGCGGTGCTAAGCTGCGCCCATGAACTATCTCGCACATTTGCACCTCGGTGGCCAGCGCCCCGGGCAATTACTCGGCAGCCTGTATGGCGACTTCGTCAAAGGGCGGCTGCAAGGGCAGTTTGCGCCGGAGGTGGAAGCGGCGATTCAGCTGCATCGACGGATTGACGTGTTTACTGATCGCCATCCCTTGGTGGATGTCGCGTTGGGGCGGTTTACCGAAACGCGGCGGCGTTATGCCGGGATCGTGCTTGATGTGTTTTTTGATCATTGTCTGGCGCGGGATTGGACGTTGTATGCCGATCGGCCGTTGGCGGTTTTTACGGCTGATGTGTATCGGGTGCTGACCCACGAGCGGGAGCTGCCCGAGCGACTGGCGAAGATTGCGCCGCACATGGTCGCCAATGACTGGTTGGGTTCGTATCAGGAATTTGAAGTGCTGGAACAGGTGTTGCGCGGGATCTCGCGGCGGTTGAGCCGGCCGGAAGAATTGGCGGGGGCGATGCAGGAGTTGCGGCGGTTGTATGAGCCGTTGAGTGAAGACTTCAGATTGTTCTACCCACATCTCCAGGATTTTGCTGGGTTGCGGGATTAAGCAAGATCAAAAGATCGCAGCCTGCGGCAGCTCCTACAGGGATCGGTGTAGGAGCTGCCGAAGGCTGCGATCTTTTGATGTTCAGGCCGCGATCAATTCGCCGGTGCGACGCGGTTCGGCAGGTTTCGCCACTTCGCCAAACAACACCTTCTGCACCGCCTGCTGCGCTTCAAACGCCAGCGCCGCACGCTCACGACCCTGACAGGCAATCGGCTTGAGCAGGTGCACTTCAACGTCGCCGCAATCATTGCTGAACAAACGCATCAAGTGCGACAGCAAATCATCGTCACCAATAAACGGCGCCAGCGCATCAATCTCGCCATCACGCAGATAACGAATCGCCACTGGTTGCAGCATCACTTCCGAATCAATCGCCGCCGACAGCAAGCGACCGTGAAAGGTGCGCAGCGAGCGGCCATCCGTGGTGGTGCCTTCCGGGAACATCAGCAGCGGATGCGCGGTTTGCAGGTGACGGGTCATTTGCTTGCGAATCAACTGGCTATCGCCCGAACCGCGACGAATAAACAGACTGCCAGCCTTGGCCGCGAGCCAACCGGCCACCGGCCAGGTGCGCACTTCAGCCTTGGACAGAAACGACAGCGGCGTGAGCATGCCGAGCAGCGGAATATCCGTCCACGACACATGATTGCTCACCCACAGCATCGGCTGCTTCGGCAGCTCGCCGTGCACGGTCACGCGAAAGGGCAGGGCATTGCCCAAGCGCGCCATGAAAAAGCGCGACCAACGCTGGCGACGTTCCATCGAATGCGCCAGACCAATCCGTTCAAAAACGCCGAAGACACCGGCCATGGTCAGCCCCAGTGTCACTACGATCAGCACTCGCGCAATCCGCGCGTACACCCGCAACCGGCTCATCACACGGCCGCCTTGAAGTGCTTGGCGTAGCGCGGGCAGAGTTCGTCGCGCTTGAGCAGGATGAATACGTCGGCGACCTGAAAATCTTCGTCCCAGCACGGCTCGCCGCAGATCTTCGCGCCCAGACGCATGTAGGCCTTGAGCAGCGGCGGCATTTCTGCGATCACGTTCGATGGAATATCCAGCGTCGGCAGCGGTTTCTTCGGTTCGGCGCGCAGGTGTTCGGTGCACAGATAACGTTCGCGCAGACGCTGCATGATCGCGTGCGCCTGCACGCCGCCGTCCTGCATCGGGATGCTCGCGCAGCCCATCAGATAGCTGTAGCCGCCCTGATTCAACACCTCGGCCAACTCGCCCCACAACACGGCGATGGTGCCGCCATTGCGGTACGCCGGGTCGACGCAGGTGCGGCCGATTTCGAGGATCGGGCCTTGCAGATGCGCGAGGCCGTGCAAGCTGAATTCTTCTTCGCTGTAGAACTTTCCGAGGCTGCTGGCGGCGGTGTGATCGAGTAAACGCGTGGTCGCCACCAGACGGCCGGTGTTCAAATCACGCACGCCGATGTGGCTGCAGTGAACATCATAATCATCCATGTCCAGACCCAGTTCCGCGCCTTTCAGCTTGGCGTTGAACTCGCCGCTGAACACGTTGAATCGCAGGGCCTGGGCTTGCTGCAAGGCCTCGGCGCCGATCAGGCGTTCGGCTTGCAGGCGGCGTTCATTGCCGGTGTCGCTGATGCGGGCGATCTGAGTCATGTGAATCTCCGTACGGGCCTTGAACCCGTCGTGGGTTGCAGCCGATCGACTTTCTTTATGCAGCCGTGTTGTGCAAAGTCAGGCTATGTAGCCCCGGTGTCATCGCCATGAACGTTCGGTGATGCTTATATGACAGCCCACAAGGAGCCTCTTATGCCCTGGCCAGATCTGCTGCACAGCCGTGAACGATTGCCCGCCGTTGCTGACCTTGCCGAGGGTTTTGCGACGTTGTTGCAGCAGTTGGGCAACGTCACGCCGTTCGAATTGGCGGTCGCCGGCGGGCGGCGAATGGCGACGCCGGGGCTGGCGTTTCTGGTCGGTTATCAGGCGGCGTTGCGCATGTTGTGGCCAAGTGCGCCGCTGAGCCTTGGCGCTTTGTGTGCGACCGAACAGCGCAGTCTGCGCCCGGCAGACATGCAGACGCGGCTGACGGATTTGCGTCTGAGCGGACGCAAGGATTTCGTCACCGCCGGTGATGCGGCGGATTGGTTGTTGATCGCGGCGCGCAGTGAAGAGCCCGGCGAAAGTCCGCGCCTGAGTCTGGCCGTGGTCTACCCCGGCGAGCCCGGCGTGAGCTTGGAGAAATTGCCGGCGCTGCCGTTGATGCCGGACATCAGTCATGGACGCTTGTTGCTGGATGGCGCGCTGTGTGAGTTGTTGGCCGGGGATGGTTGGGATGCGTATGTAAAGCCGTTTCGCACGCTGGAAGATGTTTATGTGCTGAGTGCGATGACCGCTTGGTTGTATGGCGTCGGGCAGGACAGCGATTGGCCGCAGACGCTGCAATTGCGTTTGCTGGCGCTGTTGGCAGGGTGTGCGGAGGCGAGCCGGCAGCCGCCGAATAATCCGGCCGGGCATGTGTTGTTGGCTGGGTTGTTTGCGCAGTTTGATGCGCTCAAGCCTGAGGTTGATCAGGCGTTGGCGGAGGGTGGTTCGGAGTGGGCGCAGATGTGGGCGCGGGATCAGGGAGTGATGCAGTTGGCCTCTGGTGCTCGGGCCAAGCGGTTGGCCAAGGTTTTGGCGGTGACCTGACTGGCCTCATCGCGAGCAGGCTCACTCCTACAGGGGAACGCATTTCAAATGTAGGAGTGAGCCTGCTCGCGATAGCAATCTAACAATCACCACACCCCTGTAATAAACCCCGACTAGTCTCAGCAGGTTCATCCCCAGAGCCCCTCACCATGTTCAAAGGCCTGACCCTGCTTCTGCTGCTGATCAGCGCCACCATTCAGGCCGAACCATGGCCCGGTGAGCAATGGCCGACTGGCGCGATAATCACCAATACTCAAGCGCTGGAAAACTACGCCTTCCCACCCCGCGACGACACCAGCCGCAAAGGCATCCGCACCGATGCGCTGCTGATCATCCGCGACGGGCAGATCATCTACGAACGCTACGCCGGCCCGACCAATGCGCAAACCCCGCACCTGACCTGGTCAATCAGCAAAAGCCTGATGGCCGCCGTCCTCGGTGTGGCGTATGGCGAAGGCCTGTTCAAACTCGAAGACCCCGCCGCAAAGTTTTACCCGCCGCTGGCTAAACACCCGGACATCAAACTCGCCGATCTGCTGCACTGGGCCTCAGGCCTCGACTGGCAGGAAGACTACGAATACGCCCCCCTGAAATCCTCGGTGGTGGCGATGCTCTACACCCGTGGTCACCGCGACATGGCGGCTTTTACAGCGGATCACGACAGCTACGCGCCACCGGGTCAGGCTTTCCGTTATTCCAGTGGCGACAGCAATTTGCTGGCGGCGGCATTGAAAAACATCGTCGGCCCGCAGCGCTATGCGGACTATCCATGGACGGCGCTGTTCGAACCCTTGGGCATCCGCCACGCCGTGTGGGAAACCGATGCGACGGGCACCTTTGTCGCTTCGTCATACGCCTATCTCACCGCGCGGGATCTAGCGCGAGTGGGTCTGTTGATGGCGCGCGATGGGCGCTGGAATGATCGGCAGTTATTGCCCAAGGAATGGCTCGCGTTCAACCTCAAACCGTTCGCCGGTTACAAGGCGCATCAGGACGAAGCCGTGCCCGGCGGGCAGTGGTGGCTCAACCGTGCGGCGGATGGCGCGGCGTCACCGTGGCCCGATGCACCGCCCGACACTTTCGCCGCCCTTGGCCATTGGGGCCAGGCGATGTATGTGATTCCCAGCGAGAAACTTGTGATCGTCCGTTATGGCGATGATCGCGATGGCAGTTATCGGCATAACGAGCTGCTCAAACGCCTGATGCAGGCGGTGCGGCCATGAAGCGCTTCTTGCTGTTGCTGCTGGTTTTGTTGCTCGGCTGGATCGTCTATGAGCGCGAAAATCTGTGGGCCTTCCCGGACATCATCAGCGCCTACACCGCCAAGGAATATTGTTCGTGCCGGTACGTGATGAACAACGATGCCGAGTATTGCCGTGGCTACGTAAAACAATGGCTGCCGACCAGCCAATTCAGCGATGACCCGGCCCGCAAAATCATCACAGTCAGTGGCATGGGGCGCAGCAACAGCGCCCAATGGCAAAGCGAACGCCAGGGCTGCCGCCTGAATCCCTGATCACACCGAATCCCTTGTAGGAGCATGGCTTGCCCGCGATTGGGCCGGCACAGGCAATATCTTCGGTGACTGACAATATGCCTTCGCGGGCAAGCCTTGCTCCTACAACGGAGTAGCGGGGTTCCACTCTGCGGAACCACATTCGATTGTCCTCGCGCGCGTCTCGCGGTTATCTGGCGGTGAGCACGACTTGCCTTCCAACGTGTCGTGAATTCATTGCGAACAACAAGACCGGGAAAACCCGCGCGAGGAGAACCGTCATGACCCGACATCAGCACATTCTGGCCTGGCTCAGCGACGTCGCCAGCGACCTGCACGCCACCCGCCAGGACATCCACGCCCACCCCGAACTCGGTTTCGAGGAAAGCCGCACCTCGGCGCTGGTCGCCAAATCCCTCGAAAGCTGGGGCTACGAAGTCCACACCGGCATCGGCAAAACCGGCGTCGTCGGTGTGCTGCGCAACGGCAGCAGCTCGCGCAAACTCGGCTTGCGTGCCGACATGGACGCCTTGCCGATCATCGAAAACACCGGCGTCGCCTACAGCAGCCAGCACAAGGGCTGCATGCACGCCTGCGGTCACGACGGACACACGACCATGCTGCTCGGCGCCGCGCGTTATCTAGCGGCGACACGTCAGTTCGACGGCACCCTCACGCTGATTTTCCAACCCGCCGAAGAAGGTCAGGGCGGCGCCGAAGCGAAGCTCGCCGATGGTCTGCTCGAACGTTTCCCCTGCGATGCGCTGTTCGGCATGCACAACATGCCGGGCCTGCCCGCTGGGCATCTGGGCTTTCGCGAAGGGCCGATGATGGCTTCGCAGGATCTGCTCAACGTGGTCATCGAAGGCGTCGGCGGCCACGGTTCGATGCCGCACCTGACGGTCGATCCGCTGGTCGCTGCGGCGAGTGTGGTGATGGCGCTGCAAACCGTGGTCGCCCGCAACATCGATGCGCAGCAAGCCGCGGTGGTCACCGTCGGCGCACTGCAAGCGGGGGAGGCGGCCAACGTCATTCCGCAGCAGGCGATTCTGCGTCTGAGCCTGCGCGCACTGAATGCCGATGTGCGCGAACAAACCCTCTATCGCGTGCGCAATATCATCGAAACTCAAGCGCAGAGTTTCGGCTGTACCTCGACAATCGAACACCGTCCCGCCTATCCCGTGCTGGTCAACCACGCTGCCGAAACCGAGTTCGCCCGCAACATTGGCGTCGAATTGGTCGGTGCTGATGCCGTCGATGGCAATACGCCAAAATTGATGGGCAGCGAAGACTTCGCCTGGATGCTCCAGCGTTGCCCCGGCGCCTATCTGTTTATCGGCAACGGCGTGTCGCGGCCGATGGTGCACAACCCCGCCTATGACTTTAACGACGACATCCTGCTGACTGGCGCCGCCTACTGGGGCGCGCTCACCGAGAGCTGGCTCAAGCCGGCCTGATTTCTTCACGTTCTGCTGCCGCTGAATCCCGAGCGCACCGGCGCACGGGCTCACCCAACAGCTTTTGGAGAATCTCCCATGCAGGCTTCAGGCACAGGTGTTTCGCGTACCCGGCAAGTGGTCGCCGCCGTGATCGGCAACGCGCTGGAATGGTATGACTTCATTGTTTACGGCTTTCTGGCGAGCATCATCGCCCGGCAATTCTTTCCCTCCGAAGACAGCTACGCCTCGCTGCTGATGGCGCTGGCGACCTTCGGCGTCGGCTTCTTCATGCGCCCGGTGGGCGGCATCCTGCTCGGCATGTATTCCGACCGCAAAGGTCGCAAAGCGGCGATGCAGATGATCATTCGTCTGATGACCGTGTCCATTGCAATGATCGCTTTCGCGCCAAGTTACGCCGCCATCGGCATGGGCGCGCCGTTGCTGATTGTGGTCGCGCGGATGCTCCAGGGCTTCGCCACTGGCGGCGAATACGCCAGCGCCACGGCGTTTCTGGTGGAAAGCGCGCCGGCTCATCGCAAAGGTTTGTACGGTTCGTGGCAACTGGTCGGGCAATGCCTGGCAGTGTTTGCCGGCGCGGCGATGGTGGCGTTGGTCACGCACCTGTTTACCCCTGAGACGCTGGACAGTTGGGGCTGGCGGATTCCGTTCGTGCTCGGCCTGTTGATCGGCCCGGTCGGCTTGTGGATACGCAAGCACATGGAAGAGCCGGAAGAGTTTCTCGAAGCGCGCAAAAAAGCCAAAGGCGCAGCGCCGGGCCTGTGGCAAGTGGTTCGCGAACATCGCCGCAGCCTGCTGGTGTCGATGGGCCTGGCCAGTGGTGCGACGGTGGCGTTTTACGTGGTGCTGGTGAACATGCCGACCTTCGCCCACACCAACCTCGGCTTGCCGCTGGATCAGGTGTTGCTGGTGCAGATGCTCGCGGTGGCGCTGATGACCGTAGTGATTCCGTTCTCCGGCGCACTGTCGGATCGCGTCGGCCGGCGACCGGTGTTGATGGCGTTCACCCTGGCGTTTTTCGTGATGATTTATCCGCTGTACGTGTGGGTCGCGGCAGCGCCTTCAATCGAACGTTTGCTGGTAATGCAACTGCTGCTGTGCGGCGCGATTGGCGGCTTCTTCGGCCCGGCACCGACGGCGCTGGCCGAGCAATTTCCCATCGAAGTGCGCTCCACCGGCGTGTCGATTGCCTACAACATTTCGGTAATGGTGTTCGGCGGTTTCGCGCCGCTGATCGTCACCTGGTTGAGCAAGGTGCTGGAAACCCCGGTGGCGCCATCGTTTTATGTGTTGTTCGCTTGCCTGCTGACCTTGCTCGGGATTTATTGCATGCAAGAGGCGCCCCGCGCCAAAGCCCCCAGCGCGCTCAACCTTGGAGTGAAATCTTGAGTCCGTTAGCCATCGATCCGATTGTCGCGCTGGACGCCGATGCGTTATCCCGCGCGATCCATGCCCGCAAAGTCTCGTGCCGTGAAGTGATGCAGGCGTATCTGCAACACATCGAGCGTTTCAATCCGCAGGTCAACGCGCTGGTGTCGTTGCGTCCGGCGGAGGAGGTTTTGCGCGAGGCCGATGAATGCGATCGGCAACTCGATCGCGGCGAGTCCCGAGGCTGGATGCACGGCATGCCGCAGGCGATCAAGGATCTGGCCGCCACCGCTGGACTGCGCACGACCATGGGTTCGCCGCTGTTCGCCGAGCAGGTCCCGCAGCACGATGCAATCAGCGTGGCGCGGGTGCGCAATTGCGGCGCGATCATCATCGGCAAGAGCAACGTGCCGGAATTCGGCCTCGGTTCGCAGACCTACAACAGCGTGTTCGGCACCACCACCAATGCCTACGATTCCAGCCGGATTGCCGGCGGCAGCAGCGGCGGGGCGGCGGTGGCGTTGGCTCTGCGTTTGCTGCCGGTGGCCGATGGCAGCGACATGATGGGCTCTCTGCGCAACCCGGCGGCGTTCAATAACGTCTTCGGTTTTCGCCCGTCCCAGGGCCGCGTGCCGCACGGGCCGACGCCGGAAGTGTTCGTCCAGCAACTGGCCACCGAAGGGCCGATGGGCCGCAGCGTCACCGACGTCGCACGATTGCTGTCGACGCAGGCGGGTTACGACCCTCGCGTGCCGCTGTCGCTGAAAGATCAGCCGCGCAACTTTGCCGAAGGCCTGCAACGGGATTTCAGCGACGTGCGCATCGGCTGGCTTGGCGACTACAACGGCTATCTGCCGATGGACGACGGTGTGCTGAGTCTGTGCGAATCGGCGCTGGCAGATTTCACCGCGCTGGGCTGTCAGGTCGAAGCCTGTCAGGCGGATTTTTCCATGGAGCGTTTGTGGCAAACCTGGCTGACCCATCGGCACTTTCTGGTGCAGGGCAGTCTAGGTGCCGCGTATGCCGATCCGCACAAACGCGAGTTGCTCAAACCGGAAGCACAATGGGAAGTCGAGGGCGGTTTGCGTCTGAGCGCTGCCGATGTCTACAAGGCCTCGGTCGACCGCAGTGAGTGGTATCGCGCGCTGAGTGAATTGTTCGAACGTTACGATTTCCTGCTGTTGCCGACCGCACAAGTGTTCCCTTTTGATGCACAACAGCCATGGCCGCGCGTGGTCGGCGGGCAGAACATGGACACCTATCACCGCTGGATGGAGGTGGTCATCGGCCCGACGTTGGCGGGGGTGCCGAGCATCAGCGTGCCGGTCGGGTTCAACCCGGCGGGGCTGCCGATGGGCCTGCAAATCATTGGCCCGGCGCAGGCGGATCGCGCGGTTCTGCAACTGGCGTATGCCCATGAACAACTGACCCGTTGGGTCGAACGGCGCCCGCCACCATGCCTGCAATCGGCTTGAGCGGCCCGCATTTTGCTGCAAAAAGTGTTCATCCATCTGTGCGCAGGGAGATCGAACACATGGGCAGCAAAACAGATACCGGCAGCGTGCGTTCGGTCGAACGAGCGCTGGCGATCGTCGAATTGCTCGGCGAGCATCAGGCGCTGGGGCTGGAGGAATTGCACTACCTCACGAGCCTGCCGAAGGCCACGGTGTCGCGCATGCTCGCGACGTTGCAGGAGCAGGGCTGGATCTATCGCGGCTTGAGCGACCGGCGTTATCGCCTGTGCGCCAAGCGTCTGTTTGGTGATCGTCAGCAACGTTTCAAACGGCATCTGGTGGAGAGCGCGGCGCCGATGCTGGTGGAGTTGTGCGAGCGCACCGGGCTGGTGGCGGATCTGTCGTGCTTCGATGGCGAGCGGGTTGAAGTGATGGAAAGCGCTATTCCGCAGGTGTTGCGCAAGCGTTATCCGAACAACTGCCAGATCGTCGGGCATCACGCGAGTTTGTTTCACTCAGCGATGGGCCGGGCGTGCCTTGGCGAGTTGGGCAGTGATGAGGTCGAGCGGCTGGCCCAACGTGAGCAGTTGAGCGCGGAAATTTTGTTCAGTGCGACAGAGCAGGCGTTGCAGCAGGGCTTTGGCCAGCGCACGGAAGGTTATTGGGAATACCCGGTGCGTTTGCCGTTTCTGATTCGCGCGGTGGCGTTGCCGATTCGTGCTGAAGGGAAATTGGTGGGCAGCATGGCGCTGCACTGGCCGATGGATCAGGCACCGGTGGAGCGGGTGTTGAGCCTGCATTTGAACAGTCTGGCGGCGACGATTGGCGATGTGCAGCAAGCGTTGGCCTGATCGAGCACCTGCTGGTCTTTTATGTAGAGGATTTTGTGGTGAATGGATTTTGGAGGTTTAAGGTGTTTTTGTGGCGAGGGGATTTATCCCCGCTCGGCTGCGCAGCAGTCGCAAATCCTGAATGTAGGGTTTCAATGACACACCGCAAGGGGCCGCTTCGCAGCCCAGCGGGGATAAATCCCCTCGCCACAGGATCCCCCTTACCCAGGGAAATTAGCGGAAGCTCTGTGAAAGTTTGCAATAACGCCCCAGCCAGTTAAGGTTCGTGCAGGTTTATCGGCCCCACGAGTCCTCAATGTTCAACCGCTCCCTCATTGCATCCCTGTCCAGCCTGCTGCTCGCCGCTGTCGCGTTGCCGGCGCAGGCCAATTGGTATCTGGACGGCGAGTCGTCGCGGCTGTCGTTCGTCAGCACGAAAAACGCCAACATTTCCGAAGTGCAGCGCTTTCTGGTGCTGCACGGCAAGGTCGACCCCAACGGTCGTGCCGAAGTCGAAGTCGAACTGGATTCGATCAACAGCGGCATCCCGCTGCGCGATGAGCGTATGCGCAAGGAGCTGTTCCAGATCGAGCAATTCCCCGAAGCGACCATCACCACGCAGATCGACCTGCGCCCGATCAACGATCTGGCCCCCGGCGCGCAGCTGGAGTTGCGCCTGCCGCTGACCGTCAACCTGCATGGCAAACAACACGAATACCCCGCCGAATTGCTGGCGACGCGGCTTGATGATCGACGCTTTCAAGTGGTCACTCTGGAACCGCTGGTGATCAACGCCGAAGATTTTGACTTGGCACCGGGCCTGGAAAGTCTGCGCAAACTCGCCGACCTGTCGGCCATCAGTCTGTCGGTACCGGTGGGTGCGGTGCTGATTTTCACGGCGCGCTGACATGCGCGGCGCGGTGTTCCCATGGCGTGACGGCAACCGTTTCGAGCTGTTGATCGACGGCCCGCAATTCTTCCCGCGCATGCTCGAGCAGATCGCTGGCGCGCAGGAGCAGATCGAGCTTGAGCTGTATCTGGTCGAGGCCGGTGCCTGTGCCGAAACCATCGTGCAAGCGCTGGTGCTGGCGGCCGAGCGTGGGGTGCACGTGCGTTGCCTGTTCGATGATTACGGCAGCCTCGCCTTCACTTTCAATCTGCGCCAGCGCCTTACCCATGCCGGTGTTGAACTGCGTTTCTACAATCGCCTGAACTGGCGGCGCTGGGTCGGTAATTTCTATCGTGATCACCGCAAATTGCTGCTGGTCGATCAGCGTCTGGCGGTGGTCGGCGGCACTGGCGTCACCGATGAATTCTGGACGCCGGGGCATGACACCAGCGAATGGCATGAAGTGATGGTCGAGATCAGCGGCCCGTTGGTGATCGACTGGCAATTGCTGTTTGATCGCCAGTGGATCGCCAACCGCTACCGCCGCGCCTGGCGCCCGGCTGCGCATTTCGGTCTGCCACGGTTACCGCGCGTGCCGGACAAGGGCGAGGGCATGGGCCGCGTGGCGTATGCCGATGCCCGTCAGCATCGCGATATTTTGCAGTCGTTGTTCCGCGCGTTGAACAGCGGCCAGCAACGTATCTGGATGGCCACGCCATACTTCCTGCCAACGTGGAAAATCCGCCGCTCCCTGCGCAAGGCTGCCGCGCGTGGTGTCGACGTGCGTTTGCTGCTGACCGGGCCGCGCACCGATCACCCGTCAGTGCGCTACGCGGGGCATCGCTACTACCCGCGCCTGCTCAAGGCCGGGGTGCAGATCTTTGAATATCAGCCGTGCTTCCTGCATTTGAAAATGGTGCTGGTGGACGATTGGGTGAGCATTGGTTCGTGCAATTTCGACCACTGGAATCTGCGCTTCAATCTTGAGGCGAATCTGGAGGCGCTGGACCCGTCGTTGACGGCAGCGGTGGAAGCGAGTTTTGTGAAGGACTTCGGGCTGAGTCAGCGGGTCAGTCTGGAAGAGTGGCAGCGTCGGCCGTTGTGGCGGCGGGTGAAGCAGCGGGTCTGGGGGTGGGTGGATCGGGTGGTGGTGAACATCCTCGATCGTCGCGGGTAGCGCGAGATCAAAAGATCGCAGGCTTCGGCAGCTCCTACAGGGTGTACACCATTGATCGTTCCCACGCTCTGCGTGGGAATGCAGCCCGTGACGCTCCGCGTCACTGGACGCGGAGCGTCCCTTGAGGCATTCCCACGCGGAGCGTGGGAACGATCATCGGGGCAAAAACCGGTTACAGCAGTTCAAAGCTCTGCTGTGTGACGTCCTGCGAATCCAGGCCGATCTGTACGTTGAACTTGCCAGGCTCGGCCGCGTATTTGAGCTGGGCGTTGTAGAACTTCAGGTCATCCTCGGTGATGGTGAAGTGCACGACTTTCTGTTCGCCGGCCTTGAGCATGATTTTCTGGAAGTTCTTCAGTTCTTTCACCGGACGGATCATCGAGCCGGTAACGTCCTGAATGTACAACTGCACCACGGTTTCGCCGTCACGCTTGCCGGTGTTTTTCAGCATGACGCTGGCGTCGAGCTTGCCGGTGGCGTTCAGGGTGGTCGACGACAGCGCCATGTCGCTCAGGGCGAAATGGGTGTAGCTCAGGCCATAACCGAACGGGAACAGCGGCCCGGTGGTGTCATCGAAATACTGCGAGGTGTAGTTGCCCGGTTTGCCCGGCGTGAACGGCCGGCCAATGCTCAGGTGGTTGTAGTACGTCGGGATCTGGCCCACGGAACGCGGGAAGGTTACCGGCAGTTTGCCCGACGGGTTGTAGTCGCCGAACAGCACGTCGGCGATGGCGTTGCCGCCCTCGGTGCCGCTGAACCAGGTTTCCAGAATCGCGTCAGCCGACTGGTTCTCTTCGAGAATGGTCAACGGACGGCCGTTCATCAACACCAGCACCAATGGTTTGCCGGTGGCTTTCAGCGCGCGGATCAGCTCACGCTGGTTTTCCGGGATGTTCAGGTCGGTGCGGCTGGACGATTCGTGGGACATGCCACGGGATTCGCCCACAGCCGCGACGATCACGTCAGCATCCTTCGCCGCTTTGACCGCTTCGTCGATCAACACGTTAGCCGGGCGCGGGTCATCGACCACTTCCGGCGCATCGAAGTTGAGGAAGTTCAGGTAATCCAGCACTTTCTTGTCGCTGGTGATGTTGGCGCCACGGGCGTAGATCAGGTTCGACTTGTTGCCGATGACCGAGCTCATGCCGTCGAACAGGGTGACCGATTGCGTCGGTTTACCCGCCGCTGCCCAACTGCCCATCATGTCGATCGGCGCCTTGGCCAACGGGCCGACCAGCGCGACTTTCGCGTCTTTCTTCAGTGGCAGGGTTTCGTTCTGGTTTTTCAGCAGCACCAGACTGCGACGCGCGACGTCGCGGGCCTCGGCGCGGTGCAGACGGCTTTCGGCGTAGGTGTCGGCCGGATCATCTTCAGCCTTGCCGATGCGCAGGTACGGATCCTTGAACAGGCCCATGTCGTACTTGGCGGCGAGCACTTCACGCACGGCGTTGTCGATGTCTTTCTGTTCGATCTCGCCGGACTTGAGCAGCCCCGGCAGCTCTTTGCCGTACAGGGTGTCGTTCATGCTCATGTCGATGCCGGCCTTGATCGCCAGCTTCGCCGCTTCACGACCGTCGCGGGCGACGCCATGTTTGATCAGTTCGAAGATCGCGCCGTGGTCGCTGACCGCCAGGCCTTTGAAGCCCCAGTCACGACGCAGCAGATCGTTCATCAGCCAGGTGTTGGCGGTGGCCGGAATGCCGTTGATCGAGTTCAGCGCAACCATCACGCCACCGGCGCCAGCATCGATCGCGGCACGGTACGGCGGCAGGTAATCCTGGTACATCTTCACCGGGCTCATGTCGACGGTGTTGTAGTCGCGACCGCCTTCAACCGCGCCATACAGGGCGAAGTGTTTGACGCTGGCCATGATGCTGTCGGCCGCGCTCGGGGTGGCGCCCTGATAGGCACGCACCATGACGCCGGCAATGCGCGAGGTCAGGTAGGTGTCTTCACCGAAACCTTCGGAGCTGCGGCCCCAGCGCGGGTCGCGGGAGATGTCGACCATCGGCGCGAAAGTGATGTCGAGGCTGTCGGCGGCGGCTTCTTTGGCAGCCACGCGGCCGGATTTGCCGATCGCGTCCATGTCCCAGCTCGAGGCGAGGGCCAGCGGAATCGGGAAAATCGTCCGGTGACCGTGGATCACGTCGTAGGCGAAAAACATCGGGATCTTCAGACGGCTGCGCATCGCGGCGTCCTGCATCGGGCGGTTTTCCGGGCGGGTGATCGAGTTGAACGTGCCGCCGATGTTGCCGGCGGCGATCTCTTTGCGGATCAACTCACGAGGCATTTCCGGGCCGATGCTGATCAGGCGCAACTGGCCGATCTTCTCGTCGAGGGTCATTTGCTTCATCAGGTTGCTGATGAACGCGTCCTTGTTTTCCAGGGGTACCGGGGTCGTGGCGGCCAATACTTGATGACTGGCCAGGCTGACGAACAGACCCAGCAAACACAGCTTCTTCATGAATGTTTTTCTCAAGGGCCCAAGCGGCGATGCAACGCCGGCCAGCCAAAATTTAGGGAGCGACTATTGTTGTTCGGGTGCAGGCTCAAAAAGCAGAGCCAAAAACGACAGCCGACACTGCGGCAGCGTGATCGCGCAGGGCACTTTTTAGCCCATTGGCGCGTCGTAATCCAGCGGCGCGGCCGATTATGCCCCAAGAGCCGGCGCAGAGTGTTTCGCGCTCGGTTTTTATAATGAAATGTGCCAAGGAGCATCACTGTGATGAATGTAAGCCCAACCAATCGCTCGCGTTTGCAGGTCGTCACCCTGCTGATGCTGGCCACGCTGTTGACCGCGTGCGGCATCAACAATATCCCGACCCTCGACGAACAGGCCAAAGCCGCGTGGGGGCAAGTGCAGAACCAGTACCAGCGGCGTGCCGACCTGATCCCCAATCTGGTGGAAACGGTGAAGGGTTACGCCAAGCATGAAGAGGAAACCCTGACCGCCGTAATCGAAGCGCGGGCGAAAGCCACGTCGATTCAGGTCGACGCCAGCACCCTCGACAATCCCGAGAAGCTCAAGCAGTTCCAGCAGGCGCAGGATCAACTGACCGGTGCGTTGAGCCGGTTGATGGTGGTCTCCGAGCGCTATCCGGATCTGAAGGCCAACCAGAACTTCCTCGCCCTGCAATCGCAACTTGAGGGCACGGAAAACCGCATCGCCGTGGCGCGCCGCGATTTCATTCTGGCCGTGCAGAAATACAACACCGAGATCCGCACCTTCCCCGGTCGCCTCTGGCACAGCGTGATGTACAGCGACTTGCCGATCCGCGAAACCTTCGAAGCCACCACGCCCGGCGCGGAAAAGGCCCCGGAAGTGAAATTCTGAGAAAGCCTGTGTAGGAGCTGCCGAAGGCTGCGATCTTTTGACGTTGGTTTTTAAAAAACAAGATCAAAAGATCGCAGCCTGCGGCAGCTCCTACAGGGATTGGCGGGGGTAATAGATGCGTGTGTTGAAGATGGGGCTGGTGTTGCTGTTGTGGGTATTCGCCCTCAGCGCCCGGGCCGAGTTGACGTTCCCGGCGCTGAGCGGGCGGGTGGTGGACGAAGCGCAGATGATCGAGCCGTCGGTGCGCGCGCAACTGGGCCAGCAGTTGCAGGCCCACGAGCAGGCGACCGGCGAGCAATTGGTCGTCGTCACTGTGCCGGATCTGCAGGGCACCACCATCGAGGATTTCGGCGTTCAGCTCGGCCGGCACTGGGGCATCGGCCAGAAGGACAAAAACAACGGCGCGCTGCTGATCGTCGCCCGTGACGAGCGCAAACTGCGCATCGAAGTCGGTTATGGCCTGGAGGATCGGCTGACCGATGCGCAGTCGTCAGTGATCATCCATCAAGTCATCACGCCCGCGTTCAAGACCGGTAACTTCAGCAAAGGCATCAGCGACGGCGTCGCGGCGATGCTGGTGGTGCTGGGCGGCAATCCGCTGGACGAGCCGTCGACGGTGTATGAATCGAGCGGTGATCCGTCCGATGATTTCATCTCGCGGCATCCCGGTTTGTTCGTATTTTTGGTGATGTTGTTCATCCTGACCGTGTTTGTCTTCCAGATGCTCGGTATCCTGCCCGCCGGCCGGGGCGGTGGTGGCGGTGGTGGCGGCTTTGGCGGTGGAGGTTTTGGTGGCGGCGGCGGTGGAGGCGGGGGCTTCAGCGGCGGCGGGGGCAGCTTCGGCGGCGGTGGATCGTCCGGCGGCTGGTGACATTAAAAGAATAATGAGCAGGCACTTTTCAACATGGCATTACTGACCGAACACGAACAACGCAAAGTCGCCGAGGCGATTGCCCGGGTCGAGCGCGACACCGACGCCGAACTGGTGACGGTGCTGGCCGCCCGCGCCGACGATTACGCGTACATCCCGCTGCTGTGGGCGAGTTTGCTGGCGCTGGTGGTGCCGGGCGTCGTGCACTACCTGACCGGCTGGCTGACCATGCACAGTCTGCTGCTGGTGCAGTGGGGCGCGTTTATCGTGCTATGCCTGCTGTTTCGTTTGCCGAAAATCACCACGCATTTGATCCCGCGTCGCGTGCGCCACTGGCGGGCGTCGAACCTGGCGCGACGGCAGTTTCTCGAACAGAACCTGCATCACACGGTGGGCAGCACCGGGGTGCTGATTTTTGTCTGTGAAGCGGAGCGCTATGTGGAAATTCTGGTGGATGAGGGGATTTCCAAGCGGCTGGATAACAAGAGCTGGGATGTGATTGTTGCGGCGTTTACCGAGCAGGTGCGGCAGGGGCGCACGCTGGAAGGGTTTGTGACGTGCATTGAGGCGTGTGGGGAATTGCTCAAAGTGCATGTGCCGGTGACGCAGGTGAGGAATGAGTTGCCGAATCGGTTGGTGGTGTTGGCCTGATTCTCCCAGGCTCAGCAGTCCCCTGTGGCGAGGGGATTTATCCCCGTTGGGCTGCGAAGCGGCCCCATGCGATGTGTCAATCAAAGCAGACATTCAGATTTTGCGCCTGCTGCGCAGCCGAGCGGGGATAAATCCCCTCGCCACAATGGATTGTGCCGTTCGGTAAATAAGAGCGTGTCCCCAACCCCCATCCCCCCTAAAATACCCGCCATTCCCGATTTCGCCCGTCCGAGGCCGCTTTTTCATGTCCATTACCGCCCCGTCCACCAAGCCCGCGCCCGATCACCACGCCCAGTTCATCGAGCTGCTGCAAACCAGCCTCGAGCAGAACGGCTTCATCAAACTGGTGCTGGCCAAGTACGTCGGTGAAGAGGCGGAGCTGCAGCGGGTCATCATCAAAGCGGTCACCGTCAAAGCGCAGCCGAACCTGTCCTTCGTCTATCGCTACAAGACCCGCGACATCACCAAAAACCTGCCGCTGAGCGAAGGCGTGGCGACGATTGCCGCGCTGTTGCCAGCCTCGTTCAAAAATGCGCATTTACTCGCCGTGACTGACGAAGCTCAGCTCGAATACAGCAAAAAGGGCAAGAGTTCGCTGTTCAAGAGCAAACCTCAGCAATTGCGTGAAGCACCGTCCGCCGAGCACAACCGTGAGAAAAACCGCTTTCTTGAGTTGAGCCGACCGTTCCTCAAGGATCTGGGCGTGACCAACGCGCAGCAAGAGCTGATCCCGGCGATGTCGCGTAAGTGGAAGCAGATCAACAAATTCATCGAAGTGTTCAGCCATGCGCTGACCACCTCGCCGCTGGCGCTGGACAAACCGGTGCGCGTCGCGGATTTCGGCTCGGGCAAGGGCTATCTGACCTTTGCGATTCACGATTACCTGCGCAACACCTTGAAGGCCGAGGGCGAAGTCACCGGCGTCGAGTTGCGCGAAGAAATGGTCAACCTGTGCAACGCAGCAGCGGCGAAGCTTGATCATCCGGGGCTGGTGTTCAAGTGCGGTGACGTGCGCAGCGTGGCGCCGAGCGAACTGGACGTGATGATCGCTTTGCATGCCTGCGACATCGCCACTGACTACGCGATCCACACCGGCATTCGCTCCGGCGCATCGATCATCATGCGCTCGCCGTGCTGCCACAAACAGATCCGCCTGCAAATCCAGAGCCCGGCGCTGCTCAAGCCGATGCTGCAATACGGTTTGCACCTCGGTCAGCAGGCAGAAATGGTTACTGACAGTTTGCGGGCGTTGTTCCTGGAAGCGTGCGGTTACGAGACAAAGGTGTTCGAGTTCATCTCGCTCGATCACACCAACAAGAACAAGATGATTCTCGCGGTGAAGCGCGCCGAGCCGGTCGATCCGGCGCAGTTGTTGGTGAAGATTGAAGAGTTGAAAGCGTTCTATCACATCAGCGAACACTGCCTGGAAACCCTGCTGCGCGCCGACGGTTACCTTTCCTGATCTTGTAGGAGCAAGGCTTGCCCGCGAAGGCGTTCGTGCTGTCGCCATCGCGGGCAAGCCTTGCTCCTACAAGTCATGTGGTGGCAATGCGGGCTGGTTGCACCGTGGTTTTGCGCCCGAGCATGACGGTCGCAATCACCCCGCAAGCAAACACCCAGGTAATCGGCTCGACGTGCTCGCCAAAGAACAGCGCCGAAAACGCGATGGTGAAGAAGATCTGCAACAACTGGATCTGACTGACCCGAGCGATCCCGCCCATCGCCAGCCCGGCGTACCAGGCAAAGAATCCAAGAAACTGCGAAAACAGCGCGACGTAACCAAACGCCCACCAAGCCTTGGCCGACACCGCGCCGTGATGTTGCAGCGCCAAGTAAACCACCGGCCCGATCAACAACGGTGTCGACAGCACCAGCGCCCAGCAGATCACCTGCCAGCCGCCCATCTCCTTGGCCAACCGGCCGCCCTCGGCATAACCCAGCCCACCCACGGCAATCGCGCCGAGCATCAGCAAATCCCCCGCCTGAATACTCCCAGCCCCGGTGTACAACGCATAACCGAGCACCAACGCACTGCCCAGCGCCGCGCAGGCCCAGAAGGCTTTTGACGGACGCTCATGAGACAACCACGCGGCATACAGCGCCACGCACAGCGGCTGCAAACCGTTGACCAATGCCCCGTGCGACGCCGGCAGCGTTTGCATGGCCCACGCCGACAACACCGGGAAACCGAGAATCACTCCGGCGATCACCAGGCTCAGGCCTTTGACTTGCTGCCACGTTGGCCACTTTTCGCGGCGCCACAACAACAGCATCGCCGCCGGAATCGCCGCGAACAACGCGCGACCCAAGCCGTTGAGCAGCGGATGCAGTTCCTGCACCACGATGCGGGTGAAGGGCAGGGTGAGGCTGAAAATCACCACGCCGAGCAGGCCGAGGGCCATGCCGGTGTTTTCGCGCGAGGACATTGGGGGAGACCAGAATCGTAGGAGGTTGGGAATGACCTTCATCAAGTCATAAACCGGGGGCTTGTGGCTGTTACAGCTAGGCACTTACTTATCCGTACAGTTTGCCGGCGCCATCGCGAGCAGGCTCACTCCTACATTTGAAATGCGTTCCCCTGTAGGAGTGAGCCTGCTCGCGAT
>NZ_JASCPK010000349.1:0-267 GCF_029959385.1 Pseudomonas sp. PS01303 | reverse complement strand
CGGCGATGCATCGTTTCACTGCTGAGTTCGGGATGGGATCAGGTGGTTCCAACGCTCTATGGTCGTCAAGAAATTCGGGTACTGAGTCGTGACCAGATGGCCTCGCTTCAGCAAATTGGGTATGTGATAGCTTTCGGTGTTTTGTGAACATCGAACTTTCGGTTCGTTTCGTCTTCACACACCGCAATCTGATGCTCTCTCGAGTAGTCAAATTGCTTGGGTGTTATATGGTCAAGCCTCACGGGCAATTAGTATTGGTTAGCTCAA
>NZ_JASCPK010000348.1:0-276 GCF_029959385.1 Pseudomonas sp. PS01303 | reverse complement strand
AACCGCTGCTGATCCCCATCGACGGCGCGCATTTGACGCCGATCAACGGCGGCAAACTGGAGCTCTACTATCAGTTGCTGATCGAGGACGCCGCGCTCGGCGCGATGAACCATGTCAACGCCACCCATGCCATCCGCGAATCCATTCATGCCGATATTCTGCAGGTCGGCGAGCCACGCCTGGAACTGCCCGAACCCGTAGTGGCCGGCGTGATCGACGGCGCATTACCCGGCGACACCGCCGGTACAACGTTGACGGTGAACTACCTCAACACGG
>NZ_JASCPK010000347.1:0-278 GCF_029959385.1 Pseudomonas sp. PS01303 | reverse complement strand
GTGTCCGGGTTGAGCTTGATGGTGTTTGCGCCGACGTCTTCGCGAGCAGGCTCGCTCCCACAGGAGGTATGCATTCCAAATGTGGGAGCGAGCCTGCTCGCGAAGGCCGCGACGCGGCTCCGGATCAACCCTCCGGTTTAAGGATCAACACCGCCAACGGCGGCAGGATCAGACGCGTGGGTGAGTGTTCGGGTTGAGAGTGATGGTGTTTGCGCCGACGTCTTCGCGAGCAGGCTCGCTCCCACAGGAGGTATGCATTCCAAATGTGGGAGCGAGCC
>NZ_JASCPK010000346.1:0-283 GCF_029959385.1 Pseudomonas sp. PS01303 | reverse complement strand
TTCCTGTACAAAACCACCAACTACTATGACCCAACGTCCGAGCACAGCATTCGCTGGGATGATCCTGCTCTGGGCATCGACTGGCAGATGGACCAAGCGCCGAAGCAGTCCGCCAAGGATAAGCCTGCCGCGATGCTCAAGGACGCTGACGTCTTCGCCTGAGCCTAGGCATAATGCGCCTGTTCCCCTCAGGCGCATTCGGCATGAAACCAACCCTTCCCCGCAGACCCCGCTGGCGCAGCCTTGCGTTGCTGGCGCTGTGTCTGGCGCCGCTGTTGTGGCC
>NZ_JASCPK010000345.1:0-283 GCF_029959385.1 Pseudomonas sp. PS01303 | reverse complement strand
CAGCATACGCCGCGCGTGGAAGCGCGGCAGATGCGCATATGGCCGCTAAGAGCGCGAGTGGTGCCAGCTTCATACCCTCTCCCTGGTCCGGCAGGCCGGACTTTGCTTTACTGTGGTTTGACCCTACAGCAATGCCCTTTCTGCTGCAACACTTTTACGATAAGTGTAAATGTGAATATCGTATAGTTGTTTACCGTTCCGGTTCAGCTTCCAGCTTTCCCGGCGTGGTCTCCTTCGCAGCTGCGCGCTGCTGGGCTTTAAGCTCAATATCCCAGTCTTTCCC
>NZ_JASCPK010000344.1:0-284 GCF_029959385.1 Pseudomonas sp. PS01303 | reverse complement strand
GCGTTTGAGCATAAGTGGCAAATTAAGTCGAAAGAAAATAAAACCCGAATCGGGGGTATGAACACTCCACCCTGTGGCGAGGGGATTCATCCCCGATGGGCTGCGAAGCGGCCCCAATACCCGTATCCCAAATGCATCAGCTATACCGCATGCACAGGTTCACGACTGCTGCGCAGCCGATCGGGGATAAATCCCCTCTCCACAGGTTCAGCGTCACGGTGGAATCACTGCATAAAAAATAAAACCCGCTCCCCGAAGGAAGCGGGCGGTGTCGAGCTTAAGCC
>NZ_JASCPK010000343.1:0-286 GCF_029959385.1 Pseudomonas sp. PS01303 | reverse complement strand
GAACTGGTCTATGGCGGCCAACCGATTGAAGTCCCTGGCTTCTTTGTAGAACCGACGATATTTGCCAATTGCCGCAACGACATGCGCATTGTTCAGGAGGAGATTTTCGGCCCGGTGCTGGTGACCGCGCCGTTCGACGATGACGAAGAAGCGCTGGCGCTGGCCAATGACTCGGCATTCGGCCGCGCGGCGGCGCTGTATTCCAATGATCTGGGCAAGGTGCACAGCCTGATTCCGCGTTTGCGGGCCGGTGCGGTTTACGTCAACGCCCACGGCACTCTCGATC
>NZ_JASCPK010000342.1:0-287 GCF_029959385.1 Pseudomonas sp. PS01303 | reverse complement strand
CCAGAATGCTGTTGATGTATTGCTGCAGGCTGGCGATAGCGCAAGCCACCGGGCTGGTCGGCACGTCCTGGCTGACCAATACGTCAAGCAGCAAGTGGTGGTAGAGGTCATTCGCGGTCTTGAGCTGCGTGTTAATGTCGCCGCTGTTTGAAACGTCCGAATCGATCAAGGACAGATAGAGCCCGAGCAGCGCGTCACGCATGCTTTCTTCAAGTTGTTTTTCGATCAGTGCTTTCATGTTCGTTCCTTGAGCATGAGATGGGATCAGTTTCCGCTGGCCATTACCG
>NZ_JASCPK010000341.1:0-291 GCF_029959385.1 Pseudomonas sp. PS01303 | reverse complement strand
CAGCCGAACTGATCGATAAATCCGGCCGCGACAAAACCACCCGCCGCCCCACCGAACGAAAAACCGCACGCCGCCAGCGTCACCATCAAAGTACGCAAGCGTGGAGGCGAATATTCCGACATCAACGCCATCGCGCTGGGCATCGCGCCGCCCATGCCGATGCCGCAGATATAACGCGCGATCATCAGCGTATTCAGGGAATCGGCGAACACCATCAACACGGTGAGCGTGGCGTAGATCAGCACGCAAGCAAGCAGAATCCGTCGCACGCCGAAGCGGTCGGCCAATGGC
>NZ_JASCPK010000340.1:0-293 GCF_029959385.1 Pseudomonas sp. PS01303 | reverse complement strand
GATCACCGTCGCTATCACCAAAGCGTTCCTCGCAGTTGAGTTCGGCACCGCTGCCGCCTCTTCGCGAATCCAAGACACAGATGCCCGCCAGACCGAACAAGTCACCGCGACCTTCAAGCCTCGCATGCCTTCGGGCGGCACCATCCACATCGAAGAAATCCAGGACCAGGTTGAACTGGCCCTGATGCGGGCCGGCGAGCAGAAAGTGGCGCGCGACTACGTGATCTACCGTGACGGTCGTTCGAAAGAACGCGCTGCCCACGCCACGACCGAAGAAGCGGGCAACGCTCACC
>NZ_JASCPK010000033.1:0-49105 GCF_029959385.1 Pseudomonas sp. PS01303 | reverse complement strand
AGCAGGCTCACTCCTACATTTGGAATGCGTTCCCCTGTAGGAGTGAGCCTGCTCGCGATGGGGTCAGCGGCCACCCTACAAATCCTCAGGCCTTAATGCTGACCAAACTCAACAACTGCCCATCCCGCACGCCAAACTGCGCATCCAGCTCCGTCCCGCTACACCACTCAGCCGACAAATCCGTCAGCAGCCGCAACCGAACCTCACCCGCCTCAGTCCATTCGAGTACTTCCGCATGCTCGAAGTAAAAGCGCTTCTGCACAATCGGATACAGCGCTTTGAACAAACTCTCCTTCACCGAAAACGTCAGCGTCACCCATAACGCCAACTGATCCCACGAGCCTGCCGCCATGCGCTGCATTTCCGCCGGCGTGAGAATTTCTCCGGCGAGGCGTTCGGCGCGTTCGGCGTTGAGCAGGTTTTCCAGATCCATGCCCAAACCGCGCCAGTGCTGTTTATTGGCAACAATCGCTGCTGCGCGCCCGGTGCTGTGGGTGATCGAGCCGCAGATATGCGCCGGCCACACCGGTGCGCGATCTTCGCCAATCGGCGGAACCACGCTGGAGCCTTCCAGTTGCTGCAACGCTGCCCGTGCGCAGATCCGCCCCGCGAGAAACTCAGCCTGACGCTTGGCCACCGAACGCTGAATGCTCGGCGGCGGCTCGATGGCGCTGCGACGAAAGTCATCGCCGAGCAGTTGCGCCGGATCGAAGTGAGTACTGAGCAGCACGGTATCGGCCAGCACCGAGGGCAACGGCCAATCGGCATCGAGCGGGGTGCAGCAGGCGGGGAGGGTGAGGTTCATGGCGGGCATTTTGCCGGTTAGCACCCACGCTGACCAGTGCCTGCCCGTGTAGGAGCTGCCGAAGGCTGCGATCTTGATCGTTCCCACGCTCTGCGTGGGAATGTCTCAATAGACGCTCTGCGTCCGCGTTGGGACGCTCTGCGTCCCGGGCTGCATTCCCACGCAGAGCGTGGGAACGATCAGGGTCGGGGACGGTTAGCTGAAGATTTTCTGGAAGAACGCTTTCATGTCCGCCCAGGATTTTTCATCCGCCGCCTTGTTGTAACCAATATCCGGACCACCATGTTCGCCATGGCTCAAACGATCCGCATCCGGGTTGGTAAAGCCATGCTTGGCACCCTCAAGCGTGACGAACTTGTAGTTGGCCCCGGCCTTGTCCATTTCCGACTTGAAGGCGATGACGTTGTTCGGCGTGACCATGCTGTCCAGCGCGCCATGCTCCACCAGAATTTTCGCCTTCACACTGCCGGGCGTCGCCGGCGTATTGGTCGCCAACGCGCCGTGGAAACTCACCACGCCCAACAACGGCTCACCCTGACGCGCCGCGTTCAGCACCACGCCACCGCCGAAGCAATAACCGATGGCCGCGAGTTTGTTCACGTCGGTCTGTGGCTGCTTCTTCAGCAAATCCAGCCCGGCTTCGAAGCGTTTGCTCGAAGCCGCCGCATCCTTGCTCGCCGCCTGCATGAACGCCATCGCATCCTTCGGGTGCTCGGTGTTCTTGCCTTCACCGTACATATCAATCGCCAGCGCGCTGTAGCCAAGCTCGGCGAGATCACGCGCTCGGCGTTTGGCGTAATCGTTCAGGCCCCACCATTCATGCACCACGACGACGCCCGGGCGTGCGCCTTTTATAGCGTCGTCATAAGCGTAATAGCCGATCAGTTTGGTGCCGTCGGCACTCTGGTAGGGGATTTCTTCGGTCTTGATCGCTGCCTGAGTCAGGCTGCTGACCGCCAGCAAAGTGAGGGCGAGGAACAGGCGCATGGTCGGGGTCTCTTTATCGAAAGTGGTCAAAACAGCCTAGACGATTTGGTTCAGGTCAGGTTCAGAGACGGTTCAGGGGCGGTACAGGGGCTGGTCAGTAACCTTGCGCCATACCCAAACAGCACTGTGAAAGAGGAAATACCCATGACTCGTATAAACAAACTGCTGCTGGCATTTACCCTGTTGGGCTCCAGCCTCGCGGCCAATGCCGACGACACCACCAACTTCGCCGGCCTGTCCTTCGGCCAGACCAGTGACAAGATCGACAAGTCCAACGCGCTGAACGACAACCTCGGCCACCCGAACGCCACCGGCGCCATCGATGGCAACAACACTTACGGCGTACGCCTCGGTCAGCAAAACAGCCAGGGTCGCTACTACGCCACCTACGACAACGTGTCGGGCTCGCACAATGGCATTAAACTGCGGCAGGAAAATCTGCTCGGCAGCTACGATCTGTTCTACCCGGTGGGCGGCAGCACCAAGTTGTTCGGCGGTGCCACGGCGGGTCTGACTAAACTGACTCAGGATTCGCCAGGCTACAGCCGCGACAGTGACATCGGTTATGCGGTCGGCGGGCAGTTGGGTGTGTTGCAACAAGTCACCCAGAACACCTCGGTGGAACTCGGTTATCGTTACCTGATGAGCAACGCCAGCACCGAAATGAAAGAAAGCGGCGGCAGCAAACAAGGCTCGCTGGATCTGAACAGCAGCGCGCAGACTTACCTGTCGGCCAACTACAACTTCTGAGGACGACAGCGAAATCATTGTAGGAGCAAAGCTTGCTCGCGATGGCGCCGGATCAGTCGACTTCTAATTGACTGATTCACCGCTTTCGCGAGCAAGCTTTGCTCCTACAGGTGTGTTTTTGGAGATTCTGGATTTACCCGGGAGAGCGTTATGAAACTGTTGGTCGTCGAAGATGAGGCGCTGTTGCGCCATCACCTGCAAACCCGCCTCACGGAGAGCGGTCACGTGGTCGAGTCCGTGGCCAATGCCGAAGAGGCGCTGTACCAGACCGGGCAGTTCAACTTTGATCTGGCGGTGATCGATCTCGGCTTGCCGGGCATGAACGGCCTCGACCTGATCCGCCAGTTGCGCTCGGGCGGCAAGACCTTTCCGATCCTGATCCTCACCGCGCGCGGCAACTGGCAGGACAAGGTCGAAGGCCTCGCTGCCGGTGCCGACGATTACGTGGTCAAGCCGTTCCAGTTCGAAGAACTCGACGCGCGCCTGAATGCCTTGCTGCGCCGCTCCAGCGGTTTCACCCAGTCGACCATCGTCGCCGGACCGTTGCTGCTCGACCTCAATCGCAAGCAGGCGACCCTCGACGAACAACCGCTGGCGCTGACCGCCTACGAATACCGCATCCTCGAATACCTCATGCGCCATCACCAGCAAGTGGTGCCCAAGGATCGCTTGATGGAACAGCTCTACCCGGACGACGACGAGCGCGATCCGAATGTCATCGAAGTGCTGGTCGGCCGCCTGCGCCGCAAACTCGAAGGCCCGGCCGGGTTCAAACCGATCGACACCGTGCGCGGCCTCGGCTACCTGTTCAATGAGCGCTGCACTTGATTCGTTCGCTTCGCGTCCGGCTGATGCTCGCCGCCACCACGTTGGCGGTGTTGTTCATGCTCGCCTTGCTCCCGGCGATGCAGGGCGCGTTCAGCCTCGCGTTGCAGGACTCGATCGAACAGCGCTTGGCTTCGGACGTCACCACGCTGATCTCTGCCGCACGCATTGAAAACGGTCGGCTGGTGATGCCGAATCAGTTGCCGGACGAGCGTTTCAACCTCACCGATTTCCGTCTGCTCGGTTACATCTACGACCGCGAAGGGCACTTGGTCTGGCGCTCGAAAGCCACCCAGGAAGAACAGATCAACTACAAACCGCGCTACGACGGCCTCGGCAACGAGTTCGCGCGGATTCGTGAGGCCAACGGTCAGGAATTCTTCGTCTATGACGTCGAAGTCAAACTGCTCGGCGGCAAAAGTGCGGCGTTCAGCATCGTCGCCCTGCAACCGGTGCGCGAATACGAAGTCACCCTCGAAGGCTTGCGCGAAAACCTCTACCTCGGTTTCGGCGCAGCTTTGCTGGTGTTGCTGGCGCTGTTGTGGATCGGCCTGACCTGGGGCTTAAAAGCGTTGCGCCGACTGAGTCAGGAACTCGACGAAATCGAAGGCGGCACCCGCGAAAGCCTCACCGAACAACACCCGCGCGAACTGCTGCGCTTGACCGGCTCGCTCAACCGCTTGCTGCACAGCGAACGCCAGCAGCGCAGCCGCTATCGTGACTCCCTCGATGACCTCGCGCACAGCCTGAAAACCCCGTTGACGGTGTTGCAAGGCGTCAGCGAAGACATGGCCCAGCGCCCCGAAGATCGCGATCAGGCCTGGGTGCTGCAATCGCAGATCGAACGCATGAGCCAACAGATCGGCTACCAACTGCAACGCGCGAGCCTGCGCAAAAGCGGTCTGGTGCGCCATCAGGTGCGCTTGCAACCGGTGCTGAAAAGCCTCTGCGACACGCTGGACAAGGTCTATCGCGACAAACATGTACGCGTGGCGTTTGATCTGCCGGAGCATTGTTACGTGCCGATCGAGCAGGGCGCCTTGCTGGAGATGATGGGCAACCTGCTGGAAAACGCTTATCGCCTGTGCCTGGGCGAAGTGCGCATCAGCGTGCGCGAAAATCACGCCGGGGTTGAACTGTGCATCGAGGATGATGGCCCTGGTGTACCACCGGATCAGCGTGCGCGGATTCTCGAACGTGGCGAACGGCTGGATGCCCAGCATCCGGGGCAGGGGATCGGCTTGGCGGTGGTCAAGGACATCATCGAGAGTTACAGCGCCAAGCTGACGCTGGGGGATTCACCGATGGGTGGGGCGGCGTTCAGGATTCATTTTCCGGCGGTGTGATCGGGGGCTGCCCTCACCCTAACCCTCTCCCAGAGGTAGAGGGGACTGACCGAGGTGTCTGGCGTTATCCACCGACCTGAAATAGCCAGTCGATTATGGATTCAACCGCGAAGTATCAGGTCGGCGGAGATTTCGAGCATCCCCCAATCAGTCCCCTCTCCCAGAGGTAGAGGGGACTGACCTAAGTGCCTGTGGAAAATGATCGACCTGAGCGGTTTGTGTTGAATATGGATTCAACAGTGAAGTTTCAGGTCGGCGGAGATTTCGAGCATCCCCCAATCAGTCCCCTCTCCCTCCGGGAGAGGGTTAGGGTGAGGGGCTTTTGATGTGGTGCCTCACTGTTCCTGCGCCCGATAAGCCCCCGGCGTCAGCCCCGTCCATTTCTTGAACGCCCGGTGAAACGCCGACGGCTCAGAAAACCCCAACTGCTCGGCAATCTGCTGCAACGACAAATCCGCGCGTCCCAAATGGTAGATGGCGATATCCCGCCGCAGTTGATCCTTCAACTCCTGAAAACTCGTGCCTTCCTCACGCAAATGCCGGCGCAACGTCTGCGGGCTGATGTGCATCTGCGCGGCCACCGCTTCCAGATCCGGCCAATTCGCACTGTCACGGCTGAGCAAGCGGCGCAACCGACTGCTCAGGCTGTCGCCATCGTCCGGGCGCGAGAGCAGGTCGGCCGGGGAGCGTTCGAGGAAGTGTTTGAGCGTGCGCTCGTCCTGCAACAACGGCATGTGCAGGTAGCGGCTGTGAAACAGCAGGCTGCTCTGATCGCTGGCAAACGTCATCGGGCAGGGAAACAGCAAATCGTATTCCGCGCCGTGTTCGGGGCGCGGATAGCTGAACGTCACCTGCTCAAGCCGAATCCTCTGGCCAATCAGCCAACTGCCGAGGCGATGCCAGATCACCAGCAGGCTCTCGGTGAGAAAATGATCCGGATCCCACAATTGCGAATCATCAAGGCTCAAACGTACCCATTCGTCTTCGCGGCTCAGGGTCAGGCGCGGGCCTTGCGGGAATAGGCTATAAAACAATAAGCCGCGTTGCAGAGCCTTCTCCAGATTGCGGCAATGAATAGAGGCGTGGCACATCATCGCGAAGCTGCCGGGCTTGCTCGGTGCATTGCCGAAACCGAGGTATTCGTCGTCCAGCGCCAGCCACAGGCCCTGGATCAATTGAGTGAACTGTTCCGGCGCGAGACGCGCGCGAGGTTCGTCGAGCAATTCCGGGCTGATGCCCAGTTGCAGCAACAGGCTCGAATAGTCGAAACCCAGGCGGCGTGCGCCACCGAGGGCGGCACGGGCGAAATGACTGGCGATGGTGCGTTCGCGCATAAGCGACAAATCCTTCCTCAAGCGCCGGGATGGTAGCCGGGGGTGATGCGAGCAACAAGGCGGATTTCCGCCAAATTGTAGGACGACAAGCGGCGAGTTGGCGGAAATCCGCCACACTCAACTCACCGGAAGGTGACACTGAAAACACCTGCAGCCCTTGATGTCAAAAGGCTTGCTGCGAAATGCACCAAAGTGGCACGGCGTTTGCGATAAGAGCGACAGAAGCGTGCGTTTATCCCGCCCGGAAAACGCCGCTCCAACAACAAATCCCTCCAGTGCAGGAGGGTTCGCAATTCAGGTTTCGCGGCGTAACAGATGGATGTTGCACGCGGGGCTCTTGAGGAAACTTGCAATGACGACTCGTCAGCCACTGTACAAATCCCTGTATTTCCAGGTGATCATCGCGATCATCATCGGTATCGCGCTTGGTCATTACTACCCGCAGTTCGGCGTGGCGGTAAAGCCGCTGGGTGACGGGTTCATCAAACTGATCAAAATGATCATCGCTCCAATCATCTTCTGCACCGTGGTCAGCGGCATCGCTGGCATGCAAAGCATGAAATCGGTCGGCAAGACCGGTGGTTACGCGCTTCTGTACTTCGAAATCGTTTCGACCATCGCTCTGCTGGTTGGTCTGGTTGTGGTCAACATTGTGCAGCCCGGCAACGGCATGCACATCGACGTCGCCACCCTCGACGCTTCAAAAGTCGCTTCCTATGTAGCGGCGGGCGCTGACCAAAGCGTTGTCGGCTTCCTGCTCAACGTGATCCCGACCACCATCGTCGGCGCGTTCGCCACCGGTGACATCCTGCAAGTGCTGATGTTCTCGGTGATCTTCGGCTTCGCCCTGCATCGCCTGGGTGACTACGGCCGTCCGATCCTCGACTTCATCGATCGCTTCGCCCACGTGATGTTCAACATCATCAACATGATCATGAAGCTCGCGCCAATCGGTGCCTTCGGTGCCATGGCCTTCACCATCGGCGCTTACGGCGTGGGTTCGCTGGTGCAGCTGGGTCAACTGATGATCTGCTTCTACATCACTTGCCTGCTGTTCGTGTTGATCGTGCTCGGCGGCATCGCCCGCATGCACGGTTTCAGCGTGCTGAAAATGATCCGTTACATCCGTGAAGAGCTGCTGATCGTACTCGGCACTTCGTCGTCGGAATCGGTACTGCCGCGCATGCTGATCAAGATGGAGCGTCTGGGCGCGAAGAAATCGGTAGTGGGTCTGGTGATCCCGACCGGTTACTCGTTCAACCTCGACGGCACCGCGATCTACCTGACCATGGCCGCTGTGTTCATTGCTCAGGCAACTGACACGCACATGGACATCACGCACCAGATCACTCTGCTGGTGGTGCTGCTGCTGTCCTCCAAAGGCGCAGCCGGTGTGACCGGTTCGGGCTTCATCGTACTGGCCGCCACCCTGTCGGCAGTAGGTCACCTGCCAGTGGCCGGTCTGGCGCTGATCCTCGGTATCGACCGCTTCATGTCCGAAGCACGCGCACTGACCAACCTGGTGGGCAACGCTGTTGCGACCATCGTGGTTGCCAAGTGGGTGAAAGAGCTGGACACCGACGTACTGCAATCCGAGCTGGCCTCGGGTGGTCGCGGTATCGCTGATACCCGTCCTGAAGATGATCTGGGTGTGGCTGAAGGCCCAACCCCGAGCAGCGTCAAGTAAGTAAAAAAGCCCTTGTGGTGAGGGGATTTATCCCCGTTGGGTCGCGAAGCGGCCCCTTCTGAAGATAAGAGAAGGGGCCTGCTGCGCAGTCCAACGGGGATAAACCCCTTCACCACAGGGTTTTTTATTGCCTGCGATTTGAGCGTAACGGTCACACCCGCTGACATATCCGGTGATTGCTGCATCGGCAATGGCTGCCTAGGCTGGGTGCATCGCCCAAGGAGTTCGCCCATGTCTGCACCGCTGGCCTCACTGAAAATCCTCGATTTCTCCACGCTGTTGCCGGGGCCGTTCGCGTCGCTGTTGTTGGCGGACATGGGCGCCGAGGTGCTGCGTATCGAATCGCCGACGCGCATGGATCTGCTGCGCGTATTACCGCCGCACGATGGCGGGATGTCTGCCAGTCACGCCTATCTCAATCGCAACAAGCGCAGTCTGGCGCTGGATCTCAAGCAGCCCGAAGCGCTCGAGGTGATCAAGCAATTGCTGGCGGATCACGACATCGTCCTGGAACAGTTTCGTCCCGGCGTGATGGATCGATTGGGCCTGGGTTATGAAGCGTTGAAGGCGATCAATCCAAAACTGATCTACGTGTCTATCACCGGTTACGGCCAGACCGGCCCGTACAAGGATCGCGCCGGTCATGACATCAACTATCTCGCCCTCGCCGGGCTCTCCAGCTACACGGGACGCGCCGACAGCGGGCCGTTGCCGTTGGGTATGCAAGTGGCGGATGTCGCCGGTGGTTCGTTGCACGGGGTGATCGGTTTACTCGCAGCGGTGATTGCGCGTCAGCAAACGGGGCAGGGTACCCATCTGGACGTCAGCATGACCGATTGCGCATTCAGCCTGAATGCCATGGCCGGCGCCGGTTATCTCGCTTGCGGCGAGGAGCCGGGCTGGGAAGACCAGATGCTCAATGGCGGCAGCTTTTACGACTATTACCGTTCGCGGGATGGGCGCTGGATGTCGGTTGGCAGTCTCGAGCCGGCGTTCATGCAGCAGCTGTGTACGGCGCTGGGCCGGCCGGAGTTGGCGGCGCAAGGCTTGTCGCCGAAACCTGAGCAGCAGCGGGCGCTGAAGGAGGCTTTGAAGATCGAGTTCGAACGGCATGACTTCGCTGAACTGTGCGAGCTGTTTGCCGGGATCGATGCGTGTGTCGAGCCGGTGTTGAATTTGAGTGAGGCCGTGCGGCATCCGCAGTTGCAGGCGCGCGAACTGGTGACGCAGGTGCCGCGCGGGGATGGCACGACGCAGGCGCAGATGGCGTGTCCGTTGAAGTTTTCCGAGGATTTACCGGCACCACGGCATGTCGGGGCGGTGTTGGGGCAGCATACGGATGAGGTGTTGGAGGCGTTGGGGTTTAGTGCTTCGAAAATTGCGGAGCTGCGGCGGGCCAAGGTCATTCTTTAGCTCGTTCCCACGCTCTGCGTGGGAATGAATCCCGTGACGCTCTGCGTCACAGTGGACGCGGAGCGTCCATGGCGGCGTTCCCACGCCGAGCATGGGAACGATCGGGGGGTCATTCCACCCGCATCTCACCACTGAACACCAAGGTATTCCGGCAGCTACGACACAAATACCGCCGCCCCTGCCGCACCAGGCTATGCCGCTGCGCCGAGAACGGAAAATCACTGTCCACGCACGGGCATTTGTAGATATAGCGGGTAACGCTGCGACGTTTAATGGCGTAGGTATGGCAGCGATCCGGCGGCAGTTCGTAAACCCCGCGCATGATCAATTGCCATTCCTCGCCGTGCGGCTGAATGCGGTCGCCAAACAACTGATGGGCGATCAGGTGCGCAACTTCGTGGGCCACGGTTTGTTTTAGGAAATGTTCGGTGTTTTCCCGGTACAGCTGCGGATTGAAGCGCAGCAGGTTCTCGTGCAAATGCGCGACACCGGCTTTTTGCCCGCGCAGCTTGAGACTGACGACAGGGCGTTGGAAGTGACGTTTGAAAAAGGATTCAGCGAGTTGGTAACAGTCTTCGACGCGGGTATTGAGTTGCTCGGGCATGCTTGATGGATCTCCAGAGACGTCGAGTATGCCGCAACCCTGGGGACTTGCGAATCGTCGAGCTGCCGAATGGTCATCCGGCAAACGACAAGGCCGCCTCGCGGCGGCCTTTATGAACAAGACGTTTGCTAGTTGGTGTATACGGGCCCTACGCCCAGCCCCCAGACGATCACGGTAAATGCCATGATGGCGACCAGCACCACCAGACCCACCGCCAGCACTGAGCTTGAGAACAGGAAACCTTCATCCGACGGAATATTCATGAACGTCGGCAGCCCCACGTACAACAGATAAACCGTGTAACAGATGGCCGCCGTGCCGACGATCATCCCCAGCCACATATGCGGATACAGCGCCGCCAGTCCGCCGACAAACAACGGTGTTGCGGTGTAAGTGGCGAATGCGACACAACGGGCCAGACTCGGGTTGGCGTCGTATGTACGCGCCATCCAGTGCACGAAAGCGCCCATGACCGCGACGCCGCCAAGCATCGCCAGGTACGACATGACGGTCATCCAGATCGCGCTTTCAACGGTGAGCATCACCGGTGCGCGGTTGCCGATCACCCAGCCGACCTGAGTGGTGCCGATAAATGCCGAAATGGCGGGGATCGCCGCCAGAATCAGCGTGTGCGTCAGATACATGTGGCTGATGCTTTCCTCTTGGTCGCCACGGATTTCCTTCCATTCCTGATCGGGGTGGGTAAAAAGTCCCACTACGTGATGGATCATGCCAGTCACTCCTCTTGTTATTGCCATCGCCCCCCAACGGAGCGCCTACGGGCCAATGAGGCCGAGCAAAGTCAGGTCATGGATGTGTGCGACCTTATGTCGCAGTATAGAAAGGACTTAACCGCACAGGTATTAGGGGCTTAGAGCAAATCGCGCTGTAAACACGGGGCTTAATCGCCTTGGGTCTTGGTATCCACTCAAGTTGATGATTGAAATACCCTGTTGCGAGGGGATTTATCCCCGACCGGCTGCGCAGCAGCCGTGAATCCATTCACCGCGGTGTGCCATATGAATAGAGCTCTTAGGGTTTGGGGCTGCTGCGCAACCCATCGGGGATAAATCCCCTCGCCACAGGTTCTGAGTGAAAACGATTAATGGGGACAGACCACAGCCCTTCGCGCATCCAGGGTTTTTGCGTAAAATGCCGGCCTTTCGTCACACCTCACGGATTTCGCGTCATGGGCACTCTTACGGTCAACCAGAACAAACTGCAAAAGCGCCTGCGCCGCCTGGCCGGCGAAGCGGTTGCTGACTTCAACATGATTGAAGACGGCGACAAGGTCATGGTCTGCCTGTCCGGGGGCAAGGACAGTTACACCATGCTCGACGTGCTGCTGCACCTGCAGAAGGTTGCACCGATCAAGTTCGAGATCGTCGCGGTGAACATGGATCAAAAGCAGCCGGGCTTCCCCGAGCACGTGCTGCCGGCCTATCTGAAAGAACTGGGCGTCGAATACCACATCGTCGAGAAAGACACCTACTCGGTGGTCAAGGAACTGATCCCGGAAGGCAAAACCACCTGCTCGCTGTGCTCACGCCTGCGTCGCGGCACGCTGTACACCTTTGCCGACGAAATCGGCGCGACGAAAATGGCCCTCGGTCATCACCGCGACGACATCGTCGAGACGTTTTTCCTCAACATGTTCTTCAACGGTTCGTTGAAAGCCATGCCGCCGAAGCTGCGCGCCGACGACGGCCGCAACGTGGTGATCCGTCCGCTGGCGTACTGCAACGAAAAAGACATTCAGGCCTATTCGGACCTCAAAGAATTCCCGATCATCCCGTGCAACCTCTGCGGTTCGCAGGAAAACCTGCAGCGTCAGGTGGTCAAGGAAATGCTCCTGGACTGGGAACGCAAGACACCCGGTCGAACGGAAAGCATCTTCCGCAGTCTGCAGAATGTCATCCCGTCGCAACTGGCCGACCGCAACCTGTTCGACTTCACCAGCCTGAAGATCGACGAAACCGCGGCTTCGCGCTTCGTTAACGTCGTCAATCTGTAAACCCCATTTTTTATGTGGCCGCGCTTTTTGTGGCGAGGGGATTTATCCCCGTTGGAGCGCGAAGCGCACCCAGAATAGTCTGGGGCTGCTGCGCTCCCCATCGGGGATAAATCCCCTCACCACAGGGCCCCGCATTAGTTTCTTTATTCAATTCACCAGGAGAGGGCATGCGCGATTACAAGTGGCTGCACGAATACTGTCTGAACCGCTTCGGTTCGGCGGCTGAACTGGAAGCCCATCTGCCCGTTCCCAAGACTCCCGCACAACTGCGCAAAATCAGCGACGACCGCTACCTTTCGACCATGGCCCTGCGCGTGTTCCGTGCAGGCCTTAAGCACAGTCTGGTCGACGCCAAGTGGCCATCCTTCGAGGAAGTGTTCTTCAAGTTCGATCCGGAAAAAGTCGTGCTGATGAGCGCCGAACACCTCGAACGCCTGATGCAGGATGCGCGGATCATCCGCCACCTCGGCAAACTGAAAAGCGTGCCGCGCAATGCGCAGTTCATTCTCGATGTGGAAAAGGACAAGGGCAGTTTCGGCGCACTGATCGCCGACTGGCCGGTGACCGATATCGTCGGCCTGTGGACGTACCTGAAAAAGCACGGCCATCAACTCGGCGGGCTGTCAGCGCCGCGGTTTTTGCGCATGGTCGGCAAGGATACTTTTGTACCGAGCTACGACGTGGTCGCGGCGCTCAATGCGCAGAAGATCGTCGACAAAGTGCCGACCAGCCAGCGTGATCTGGCGATTGTGCAGAATGTCTTCAATCAGTGGCATGAAGAGAGTGGCGGACGGCCGATGAGCCAGATTTCGATGATGCTTGCTTACACCGTCAACCATTGAATCGCTAAAAGATCGCAGCCTTCGGCAGCTCCTACAGGGAAATGCATTCCAAATGTAGGAGCTGCCGAAGGCTGCGATCTTTTTCCATCAGGCGACGCTGATCTCGCCTTCACCCGCCAACTTGCGGTTCAACTGATACCGCCACCGCACATACAGCAGCGCGGAGCAAAACACCGCCAGGCTCGCGACCATCTCCAGCACGCCAAACAACTGCCGGTTCGGGTCATACGCCGCCAGTGCGCCTTTGATGAAATACAGATTCACCACAAAACACATCCACGAGTGACCACGGGCGCTGCCCATAATCATCGCCGGGGCGAGAACCAGCCACGGGATCAGCTCGACCAGCAGAATCACCCACGGCCGCGCGCCGTGCAGGTCGGCGAAGATCAAATAGTACGCAGCGAGCAACCCGGCCAAAGCAAAAAAGCTCAGCAGACTGACCACCCGCATCGCTTTCACGCGCGGCACAAGCCACTCGACCGAGGGCAGGACTTTCGGCTTCTTCGCCACTGTCAGCCCTCCAGTTTCTGCGCAGTCTTGGCCAGACGCAGGCCAAGCGCGCGGCACAGCGCGACTTCGTGCTGATCCAGACCCTTTTTGCCGTCCGCCCCAGCATGATGGCTGGCGCCGTAAGGCGTGCCGCCGCCCTGAGTTTCCAGCAGCGCCGATTCGCTGTACGGCAGACCGGTGATGAGCATGCCGTGGTGCAGCAGTGGCAGCATCATCGACAGCAGCGTGGTTTCCTGACCGCCGTGCAAACTGGCGGTGGAAGTGAACACGCCGGCCGGTTTGCCAACCAGAGCACCGGTCAGCCACAGATTGCTGGTGCCATCCAGGAAGTATTTCAGCGGCGCGGCCATGTTGCCGAAACGCGTCGGGCTACCGAGGGCCAGGCCGGCGCAGTTTTTCAGATCATCCAGCGTGGCGTAGAGCGCGCCTTCGTCCGGAATGCTTGGCGCAACGGCTTCGCACTCGGTGGAGATCGCCGGCACGGTACGCAGACGCGCTTCGAGGCCAGCCTGCTCGACACCGCGAGCAATCTGCCGCGCCATCTCGTTGGTCGAGCCATTGCGGCTGTAATACAACACCAGAATGTACGGCGCGCTCACGGCAGCAACTCCAGCACATTTTCCGGCGGACGACCGATCACGGCTTTGTCGCCGACTTCAAGAATCGGTCGCTCCATCAGTTTCGGATGCTGGGCGATGGCGTCGATCAATTGCGCTTCGCTGAGGCTTTCATCCGCCAGTTGAAGCATTTTGTATTCATCTTCCCCGGTACGCAGCAACTGGCGTGCGCTGATCCCGAGCTTGCCGAGCAGGGCCTTGATTTGCGCCGCATTCAGCGGGGTTTCGAGATAACGCACGACGTTTGGGCTCAGGCCGCGGGCTTCGATAAGTTCCAGCGCGCCGCGGGATTTCGAGCAGCGCGGATTGTGATAAAGCGTCAGATCGGTCATGGCGGGTCGCTTCTGGCGTAAAGTGGCGGCTATTCTAACTGTGCAGCGCGCAATCCAGAACCGTCAGAGGCGATGGGTCGCAGGCGCGTTTAAATTTTCACAAGGAACATGACATGACACGGCGATTGGCAGCGGCATTGACGATTATCGGGGCGTTGATGCTGGGGGGCTGCGGCAACGACTACGGCATCGACCAGAACGGGCAGAAAGTCGCGTCCGAGCGTCTGGACAAACAATGGGTTGTGCTCAACTACTGGGCCGAATGGTGCGGGCCGTGCCGAACGGAGATTCCGGAACTCAATCATCTGGCTGACGAGCTCAAGGGCAAGAACGTCGGCGTGTTCGGGGTTAACTTCGACAACGTGCAGGGCGCGGAGCTGAAAGAGGCCAGTGAAAAACTCGGTATCAAGTTCACCGTACTGGCGCAGGATCCGGCGGAGTTGTTCGACGTGCCGCGCAGTGAAGCGCTGCCGGTGACGTACATCATCGACAACAAGGGCAAGGTGCGTGAACAGCTGATGGGCGAGCAGACGGCGGCGGGGGTGATGGCGAAGCTGGAGGCGTTGCAGGCTACTAAATAGGTTGTTGCCGGTCAGGCTCGTTCCCACGCCGGAGTGTGGGAACGATCAAAAGATCGCAGCCTTCGGCAGCTCCTACAGGGGGTACGCGGACTCATGTAGGAGCTGCCGAAGGCTGCGATCTTTTTTGCGGCTGAACAATCAACCCTCTTCCAGCCACCAACGCAAAGGCTTGCCTTCAGCCGGCCAGAAGCGCATCTGCTCGATTGGCGAGATGTCCCAGCGCTCGACATGCTCCAGCGCCTCGAGGAAGCGTTGCTCCTGCTCCATCAACGCCGGCGCGCACAGTTTGCGGGTCTTGCCGATTTTGCCGAAGCTCAGCTTGTCGCCTTCCAGCGTGTACGGCGCGAACCAATGGTTGCAGCCGCCATTGCCGTAAGCGCGACCATCCTCGCCGAGGGTCACGGTCAGATGGCTGTAATCCATCAATGGCCGTTCACCGATCCATTCCAGAATGTAACTACGGTTTTGTTGCAGTTGCACAGGCTCAGCCGCACAACCCACTAGACCAACACCGACCAACGCGGTCAGGGCAAAGCGTTTCATCACGCAGGCTCCTGGCATTTCGGGCACAGGTGCTTGTCGCCAACGGCTTTCCAGCCCAGCTCGGCAATCCGCGCGGTGGCGGCCGGTTTCTCTGCGGTTTTGCCCAGCTTGGCGTCCACGGCGAATTCAAAGCTCAGCTCTTTGGCGCAGCTGTCGCAGTTGACTTGCCAAGTGTGGATCGCCAGTTCGCCGAACACCGGGCCGGTGGTCATCGCAGTCCATTGGCCCGGCGGATTGATCAGGTGGCGAACGGTTTCGACGGTCAGGCGCATGGACAAATCCTTGCTGCCTTTGAGGGTGACCAACAGCGCGTCACCGATGCGAATCGAACCACCGTTGCCGGTGACCTGATAGCGGCCCGGAACGAGGGCGCGGCATTCGGTGAGGGTGTGTTGCGGGTTCATCAGCGTGTAGCGGAAATCGTGTTCGACCATGGGTCCTCCAAATATGCGCGACATGCTAGCACGGGCTCGATTGCAGGATGATGCGCGCGTGCGACCTTCGATCCGGTTCAAATCGACCCGCACCCATGGCAAACTGCCGCCCTCGACTCTGAAGGAACGGAACATGGCGCTGATCGAATGTTATGAATGCAAGCGGAACATCAGTTCCGAAGCCTTGGTGTGCATTCATTGCGGGGCTCCGATGGCCGAGCAAGCGGCGCATGTGCAAGCGCAGGCCGCCGCTGCCCCCACGAAGGCTTCGACGATTTCTTTCGGCAGTCTGCCGCGCAACAAGGCTGTGCCGGAGGCCGTTGTCCCGCCCGCCGTTGAACCGCTACCGAAAGTGATGCCCGCCGCAGCAGGGCGTCGCCGTCGTCAGCAAGCGGCGCAACCGGTTCCACCGCAGATCAATGCCGATGGCAGCCGCCCGGTCGAAGGCTGGCTGAAGATCATGATCTTCCTGCTGCCGATGGTGTTTGTCTGGTTCCTGCTGCGCAACGGGCACTCGGCGAAACAACGGCTGTTCGGCTTCGGCTGGCTGGCCTTGCTGATTCTGGCGTCGTCGCTGTCGCCGAAATAACGGTCAGCCCTCGACCTGGTTCTGCGGCGCACCCGCCGCCCAGGTCGCGATGTTGTGCAGCGTGGTTGCCGCGATCGCGCCCAGTGCCTCGCGCGTGAGAAACGCCTGATGCGCGGTGATGATCACGTTAGGAAAGGTCAGCAACCGCGCCAGCACATCGTCCTGCAACGGCAAGTCCGAACGATCCTCGAAAAACAGCTGTGCTTCTTCTTCGTAGACATCCAGCCCCAGATAACCGAGTTGCCCGTCCTTCAGTGCGTCGATCAGCGCTGGCGTGTCGACCAATCCGCCGCGCCCGGTGTTGATCAGCATCGCGCCGACCTGCATGTGCGCCAGTGACTCGCGGTTGATCAGGTGTTTGCTCTGCTCATTGAGCGGGCAGTGCAGGCTGATGATTCGCGACTGCGCGAGCAGCTCCGGCAAGCTCAGATAACGCGCGCCCAAAGCGACAACGTCCGGGTTTGGATACGGGTCGTAAGCGAGCAACTTGCAGCCGAAACCGTGCATGATTTTCGCGAAGGTCGCGCCGATCTGCCCGGTGCCGACGATGCCCACCGTTTTGCCAACCAGATCGAAACCAGTCAGACCGTGCAGGGTGAAGTCGCCTTCGCGAGTGCGGTTGTAGGCGCGGTGCAGACGACGGTTGAGGGCGAGAATCAATGCCACCGCATGTTCAGCGACAGCATGCGGCGAATACGCGGGGACACGCACGACCGCCAGTCCTAAACGCTTGGCGGCAGGCAGATCGACATGGTTGTAACCCGCCGAACGCAAGGCAATCAGTCGTGTGCCGCCAGCGGCGAGACGTTCCAGCACTGGAGCACTGAGATCGTCATTGATAAACGCGCAAACCACTTCGTGCTGATCGGCGAGGGCTGCTGTGTCGAGGCTGAGCCGGGCCGGTTGAAAATGCAGTTCGAGATTCGCCGGGCAGTCGGCGGCGAGGAAGCTGTCGCGGTCGTAGGTCTGACTGCTGAAAACGATCGTGCGCATGAAATCCTCCTGGAGCATCGACGCGGGTTGAAACACCCGCGAGCACTTTAGCGGCAACAGCGGTAAGCGGTGTTGCGCTGGGTCAGGCGCTGATCTTCGCTTGGGTGGCCAGGCGATTGATCGAGCGTTCCAGTTCATCCAGCGCTGCCGAGGCCTTGGGGTCGTCTTGCTTGAGCAAGGTTTCGCTGCGCTGGCAGGCCGCGCGCAATTGCGGCACGCCGCAGTAACGGGTGGCGCCGTGCAGGCGATGCACGCGCTCGAGCAAAGCGTTTTGATCGTGGCTGTCGCGGGCCGTGCGAATCGCTTCGCGGTCGGCTTCAAGCGAGGCCAGCAGCATCGCCAGCATGTCCGCCGCCAGATCGGCTTTGCCGGCGGCCAGACGCAAACCTTCGTCGTGATCGAGCACTGGCAATTCATGGTTGAGTGCAGCGCTGTCGCTGAGTCGATCCGGCGCCTGATTGCGCAACGCCAGACCGGTCCACTTCAACACCACCTGCGCCAGTTGCCGCTCGCTGATCGGTTTGGTCAGGTAATCGTCCATGCCGCTTTGCAGCAGCGCGCGTTTTTCGTTGGCCATCGCGTGGGCGGTGAGGGCGACGATTGGCAGCGGCGTGCAATGCCGCTCGCTTTCCCACTGGCGAATGGTTTCGGTGCTCTGGCGACCGTCCATGCCGGGCATCTGCACGTCCATCAGCACCAGATCGAAGGATTCCGTTTGCACGGCTTTGACAGCGGCGTAACCACTCTCGACCGCGAGGACTTTGGCGCCCATGTCTTCGAGCAAGGTCTGCACCAACAACAGGTTTGCCGGGTTGTCGTCGACGCACAGCACACGCGGCGCACGACTCGACAACGGTTCGCCCGGTTCGCTGCGCATCTGACGCGGATTGACCAGATCGGACAGTGCCCGGCGCAACTTACGCGTGCAGGCCGGTTTCGCCTGCAACTGGCTGTGCGGGTTGGGCACCGACAGATGGAACAGCGTCTGTTCGGTGGTCGGGCACAGCACCAGCACTTTGCAGCCGAGGTGTTCGAGATCCCAGATGTGCTGGTTCAAACGCTCCGGCAGCATGTCATTGCTGGTGATGCCGATCACCGCCAGATCAATCGCCTGATCCGTCTGGTGCGCGCCGGTGACGCCATTGGTCAAGGTTTCGAGGGTATTGAACGGTGTGACGTCGAGGCCGCAATCTTCCAGTTGATGCTGCAAGGCCTGACGCGCCAGTTCGTGATTTTCCAGCACCGCCACGCGGCGCCCGAGCAGCGGCGCGGCGGGCAGGTCTTCGGCGTCGTCGCGGGTTTTTGGCAGGCTCAGGCTGATCCAGAATTCCGAACCTTCGCCCGGCGTGCTGTCGACGCCGATTTCGCCGCCCATCTGCTCGATCAAGCGTTTGGAAATCACCAGCCCCAACCCGGTGCCGCCGGGCTGGCGCGACAACGAATTGTCGGCCTGGCTGAACGCCTGAAACAGTGCGCGCACGTCCTGATTCGACAGGCCGATGCCGGTGTCCTGAATGCTGATGCGCAGTTGCACGCTGTCTTCGTGCTCTTCTTCGAGCATGGCGCGGGCGACGATGGTGCCTTCGCGGGTGAACTTGATCGCGTTGCTGACCAGATTGGTGAGGATCTGCTTGAGGCGCAGCGGATCGCCGACCAGCGACAGCGGCGTGTCGCGATACACCAGACTGACCAGCTCCAATTGCTTGGCGTGCGCGGCCGGGGCGAGGATGGTCAGGGTGTCCTGCAACAGGTCGCGCAGGTTGAATGGAATATGGTCGAGCACCAGTTTACCGGCCTCGATTTTCGAGAAGTCGAGGATCTCGTTGATGATCCCCAGCAAGCTGTCGGCGGATTTTTCGATGGTGCCCAGGTAGTCGAGCTGACGCGGGGTCAGTTCGCTTTTCTGCAACAGATGCGTGAAGCCGAGAATGCCGTTGAGTGGCGTGCGGATCTCGTGGCTCATGTTGGCGAGGAACTCGGATTTGATCCGGCTCGCCTCCAGCGCTTCTTTGCGCGCCAGATCCAGTTCGATGTTCTGGATCTCGATGGTTTCCAGATTCTGGCGCACGTCTTCGGTGGCCTGATCGACGCTGTGCTGCAACTCTTCGCGGGCGTTCTGCAGGGTGCCGGCCATGCGATTGATGCCGGAAGCGAGTTCATCCAGTTCCTGACTGCCGAGCGGCGGCAGACGGGTTTCCAGATGACCGTCCTTGAGTTGCGCGACGGCCTGTTTAATCTGGCCCAGCGGACGGTTGATGGTGCGGCCCATGCGCAACGCGAGCAGCGCGGCACCGGCCAGACCGGCGACTATTAATAGAAGGCTGGCAAACAGACTGCGATAACCGCGCAGCAGCATGCCGTTGTGCGAGAGTTCCAGTTCAACCCAGCCCAATAAGCGATCGGACTCTGCCGGGATCAATTCGCCGGCGAGGTTGCGATGCTTGCCGAACACCGGCATCAGGTAACGCGTCGCGTCATTGCCGCTGCGTCGTTGCAGTTGCGCGCTGTCACCGCTCGGCGCTTGATTGAGCATGGTCGGGCCGGCGTGGGCCAGCGGCGAGCGATCCGGCGCAAGGAAGGTCACCGCGCGCACGTCGGGTTGTTCAAGGGATTGCGTGGCGATGCGCTCCAGCAACTCATTGTTGCCGTGACCCATGGCGGGCGCGACCAGCGGGGCCAGCTGTTCGGCGATCATTTCGCCGCGCTGCATCAATTGGCTCTGCAAGTCGGACTGCTGCATCCAGGTGAAATAGCCACCCAGCACCAGCGCCATCAGGCTGGTCGGCAACAAGGTCAGCAACAACACGCGACCTTTGATTCCCAGTTTCTTGAGCACGCCTATCTCCTGCATCCCGCTGATCTGTTGACTCATGCGTGCATCCGGCACGCGACATTGGCGCAGTGTAGCGATTTGCTCGCGGGCAATCTCCGGAAAAATGGTGTCGCCATCGGTCAGCGTGTGGGTGCTCGTTTGTCCGAAGGGCTAACCATCAGTTGCCCGATGCCCGGCAATCTTGAATAATCGCCCTCAACTGAGAATGACTTGCAGATACTCATGACTCCTGTTTCCGTTGGCCAGCCACGCATACTTTCCATCGAGGACGATCCGGTGCTCGGCGCCTATGTTCACGAACATCTGGGCCGCAGCGGCTTTCAGGTGACCTGGTGCCAGAACGGTCAGGAGGGCTTGAACATTGCCAAGCGCCAGCCGTTCGACGTGGTGCTGATGGATATTCTGCTGCCGGGTATGGACGGTTTGAACGTGCTGACGCAATTGCGCCAGAGCCATTCGACGCCGGTGCTGCTGATGTCTGCCCTGGGTGCCGAGGCCGATCGCATCAGCGGTTTTCGCCTGGGCGCGGATGATTATCTGCCCAAACCGTTCAGCATGGCCGAGCTGCACGTGCGCATCGAAGCGATCCTGCGCCGGGTCGCGCTGGATCGGCGTCCGGCGGCGAGTGCGCCTGCCGCGACGATCAGCGCGCTGCATTTTGACGATCAACAGTGCGACGTGTTTTTCCGCGATCAACCTGCCGGGCTGACCCGCAGCGAATTCCGTCTGCTGGAAACCCTCAACCGCAATGATGAAGAAGTGCTGAGCAAGGCCTTCCTTTATCAGCACGTTTTGCAACGCGGCTACGCGGCCCACGATCGCAGCCTCGACATGCACATCAGCCAGATCCGCCGCAAACTCAAAGCCATCGGTTACACCGAGCGGGAAGTGCGCACGGTGTGGGGCAAGGGTTATGTACTGAGCGGTGCCGATGAAACTGTCTGAACTGCCGGGCCGCCATTCGCTGTTCTGGAAACTTGCCTGCTTGCTGGTCGCCTTCTGTCTGCTAATGATCTGGCTGAGCTGGTCGTGGGGCCGCTACATGGAGGAGCGCAATCAGTTTCTCTCCGACGAGGCGCGCGGCACGCTGGCGCGGTACGCCGGGGAGGCTGAACGTGCCTGGCAGCGCGCTGGTCGCAGCGGTATTGATGACTGGTTACAGAGCATGGAATTGCGCGAGGCCAGTTGGGTCGGCGTGATCGGCGGCAATTTGCAGTCGCTGAGCAACGACCCGCTGAACGATCAGGAAACCCAGCACCTGACCTTTTTGCGCGGCCTCGACTGGCCGATTCACAAACAGGGGCGGCCGTGGCTGCGCATTCCATTTCCCAAAGACCCGGCCGCCGGCAGTCTGGTGATCGAATTGCCCGAGCGTTTTCTGCCGGGCAAATATCGGGTGTTCTGGCGGGTGATCACCAACGGCGTGATTCCGGGACTGTTCACTTTGCTGTTGTGTGTCGGGTTGTATCGCTTGCTGGTGGTGCCGCTGAATAATTTGCGCGAACAGGCCAACGCCTGGCGTGCTGATCAATTGAATGTGCGGTTGTCGAGCGGGATTACCCAGCGCCCGGATGAGCTCGGCGAACTGGCAAGGGCGTTTGACTCGATGTCCGAACGCCTGCAATCCACCGTCGCCCTGCAACAGCAATTGCTCCGCGACCTGTCCCACGAATTGCGCACGCCGCTGAGCCGCCTGCGCGTGGCCAGCGAAAGTGAGCAAGGTCTGCCGCAATTGCGCGAGCGCATCGGGCGTGAAGTCGACGGCATGCAACGGCTGGTCGAAGACACCTTGCAACTGGCCTGGCTCGACACCGACCGCACGCCACTGCCGGACGAGGCGATCCAGATTCAGGCGCTGTGGGAAATGCTTACCGACAACGCCTGTTACGAAAGCGGCTGGCCGAGCCTGCAATTGCAGTGTTCGGTCGAGGCATCGTGCTGGGTGCGCGGCAATCTGAATACCTTGGCGCAAGCGCTGGAAAACATTCTGCGCAACGCCATTCGGCATTCGCCGGAAGGCGGGATCGTCCGGCTCGATGGACGGCGTGATGGTGATTACTGGCATTTGTGGCTGGAGGATCAGGGCGGAGGCGTCGCTGACGCGGATCTGCAGCGAATCTTTCTGCCGTTTACCCGACTGGATGGCTCGCGGCCCGGCGACGGTGGGTTTGGTTTGGGGCTGAGCATTGCGCGCAATGCGGTGCAGCGTCAGGGCGGGTTTATTTGGGCGGAGAATAGCGGGGCGGGGTTGCGGCTGAATTTGCGCTTGATGGCGGATGATTGTGTTGCGCCGACTGACGCCATCGCGAGCAGGCTCACTCCTACATTGGATTTGCGTTCACCGCAGATCGTCTGAACAGCATCGATCCCCTGTAGGAGTGAGCCTGCTCGCGATGAGGCCCTTCGATTCAGTATTCACCTTAAAACTCTCACCAGTGGTGAGACAAATGCTGCTTATTCCCATAAACCATAAGCACCGCACTTTGCGTGATATGGCCTGCGCGGGTTTGCCGGTATGATAGGCGCCCCCGCACGTCTGGATTGCGAATACGCCATGACCTTGCAGTACCCAACCATCGCCGATTGCGTCGGCAACACTCCGCTGGTGCGTTTGCAGCGCCTGCCCGGTGCCACCAGCAACACCCTATTGCTCAAGCTCGAAGGGAATAACCCGGCGGGTTCGGTCAAGGACCGTCCGGCGTTGTCGATGATCACTCGCGCCGAGTTGCGTGGGCAGATCCACGCCGGCGATACGCTGATTGAAGCGACTTCGGGTAACACCGGCATTGCGCTGGCCATGGCCGCCGCGATCAAGGGTTACAAGATGATCCTGATCATGCCGGACAATTCCAGCGCCGAGCGCAAAGCGGCGATGACCGCTTACGGTGCCGAGCTGATTCTGGTCAGTCAGGAAGAAGGCATGGAAGGCGCGCGCGACCTCGCGCAGCGTATGGAAGCCGAAGGCCGTGGCAAGGTGCTCGATCAGTTCGCCAATGGCGACAATCCTGAAGCGCACTACACCACCACCGGCCCGGAAATCTGGCGTCAGACCCAGGGCACCATCACCCATTTCGTCAGTTCGATGGGCACCACCGGCACCATCATGGGCGTGTCGCGCTACTTGAAAGAGCAGAGCGATAACGTGCAGATCGTCGGTTTGCAGCCGATGGAAGGCTCGGCCATTCCCGGCATTCGCCGCTGGCCGCAGGAATACTTGCCGAAGATTTATCAGGCTGACCGTGTTGATCGCATCGTCGACATGGCGCAAAGCGAAGCCGAGGACGTCACCCGGCGTCTGGCCCGTGAAGAAGGCATCTTCTGCGGCGTGTCCTCGGGCGGTGCGGTGGCAGCGATGCTGCGCCTGTCCAAAGAAGTTGAAAACGCGGTGATCGTCGCGATCATCTGCGACCGTGGCGACCGTTACCTGTCGACCGGCATTTTCGACGCGCCCAACTGATGGCCAAGCACGAGAGAGGCCTGCGCTTTCAGCCCACTGGCGGCAGCAAGGCTGCGCAAATTCCGACCGGCAAGAAGCAGCGCTTGAGCATCGAGCGCCTGGCCAATGACGGTCGCGGTATCGCGTTTTTCGAAGGCAAAACCTGGTTCGTCCTCGGCGCCCTTGCCGGTGAAGAGGTCGAAGCGCGGGTGCTCGGCGCCCACGGTAAAGTGGTCGAGGCGCGTACCGAGCGCGTATTCACCGCCAGCGAACTGCGTCGCCCGGCGCCGTGTCAGCATGCCGGTCGTTGTGGCGGTTGCAGCGTTCAGCATTTGCCCCACAGCGAACAACTTGCCCTGAAACAGCGCATGCTCGCCGAGCAATTGTCGCGCGTTGCCGGTGTCGAACCTGAAGAGTGGGCAGCGCCGCTGACCGGCCCGGAATTCGGCTATCGCCGTCGTGCCCGGATCGCGGTGCGCTGGGACATGAAAGCGAAGAAACTCGAAGTGGGTTTCCGCGCGGCTGGCAGTCAGGACATCGTCGCGATCAGCGAATGCCCGGTGCTGGTACAGCCCTTGCAACCGATCATGACCCGTTTGCCGGAGATGCTCCGTCGCTTGAGCAAGCCGCAAGCGTTGGGTCACGTCGAGTTGTTCAGCGGCTCGTCGCTGGCGGTATTGCTGCGGCACATGGCGCCGTTGTCCGAGGCGGATCTGAGCATCCTCAAGGACTTCTGCCAATTCCATGAAGCGCAACTGTGGCTGCATGGCGAAGGCGAGCCACAGCCGGTCGATGCCACGCAGTCGCTGGGCTATCGCCTGGAGCAGTGGGATTTGAACCTGGCTTACCGGCCGGGCGACTTTATTCAGGTCAACGCTGGCGTCAACGAAGCGATGGTCGCGCAGGCGCTGGACTGGTTGAAGCCAGGCAGCGATGAGCGCGTGCTGGATCTGTTCTGCGGCCTCGGCAACTTTGCCTTGCCGCTGGCCAAATCCGTGCGTGAAGTGGTGGCGGTCGAAGGCGTGCAGACCATGGTTGATCGCGCCGCAGCCAACGCTGCTAGTAACAATTTGCATAACACAAAGTTTTTTCAAGCCGATTTATCCCAGCCTTTGAGCCATGCTCAGTGGATCGGAAACGGTTTTTCTGCGGTACTCTTGGATCCACCGCGTGACGGTGCTTTCGAGGTGGTACGCAAGCTGGCGACCCTGGGCGCGAAGCGGTTGGTGTATGTGTCGTGCAACCCGGCAACGCTGGCGCGCGACACGGTCGAATTGATCAAGCAGGGCTACCGGTTAAAACGTGCCGGGATTCTCGATATGTTTCCTCAGACGGCACATGTCGAGGCCATGGCGTTATTTGAAGCGAGCCAGGATGGCTCGTCTGAATCCGCCTGACCTGTCCGCGCAGCGCTCGCATCAGCCCCGCGAGCGCAAACGGGCAGTAGAGGTCAGCGATTTGACGCATTGAATCTGCGGCGTAGGGAAGGTAAAGCAAGATGGTACAGGTGAGAGCACACCAGCCGATCAACACTGACGGCAGTATCAATCTCGAGGCTTGGCTCGATCACGCGGTCAGTGTCGATCTGGCACTGGATCGCGAAGCCTTGAAAGAAGCCTGCGAGTTCGCTCGCGAGGCCGAACAACAGTCCAATGCCAAGAAGAATCTGTGGGCCGAAGGCTCCGGCAGTTTCAGCACGGGACTTGAGATCGCCGAGATTCTCGCCGACCTCAAACTCGATCAGGATTCGCTGGTCGCTGCGGTGCTGTATCGCGGCGTGCGCGAAGGCCAGATCGAACTCGCGGCCATCAGCCAGCGCTTCGGCCCGGTGGTGGCCAAACTGATCGACGGCGTGCAGCGCATGGCTGCGATCAGCGCCAGCCTCAGCCCGCGTCAGTCGATGGTGATGGGCACGCAAGGGCAGGTGGAAAACCTGCGCAAAATGCTCGTCGCGATGGTCGACGACGTGCGCGTCGCGCTGATCAAACTCGCCGAACGTACCTGCGCGATTCGTGCGGTGAAAACCGCCGACGATGAAAAGCGTAACCGTGTCGCCCGCGAAGTGTTCGACATCTATGCGCCGCTCGCGCACCGCCTCGGCATCGGTCATATCAAATGGGAACTGGAGGACTTGTCCTTCCGTTACCTCGAGCCCGATCAATACAAACAGATCGCCAAGTTGCTCCACGAGCGACGGCTTGATCGCGAGCGTTTCATCGCCGACGTGATGACCCAGCTCAAGGACGAATTGCAGGCCACCGGCGTTGACGCCGACATCAGCGGCCGGGCCAAACACATCTATTCGATCTGGCGCAAAATGCAGCGCAAGGGGCTGGAATTCAGCCAGATCTACGACGTGCGTGCGGTGCGTGTGCTGGTGCCGGAGATGCGCGACTGCTACACCGCGCTCGGCATCGTCCACACCTTGTGGCGGCACATCCCGAAAGAATTCGACGACTACATCGCCAACCCGAAAGAGAACGGCTACCGCTCGCTGCACACGGCGGTGATCGGCCCTGAGGGTAAAGTGCTTGAGGTGCAGATTCGTACGCACTCGATGCACGAAGAGGCCGAACTCGGCGTCTGCGCGCACTGGCGCTACAAAGGCACCGACGTCAAATCCGGTTCGAATCACTACGAAGAGAAAATCTCCTGGCTGCGTCAGGTGCTCGAGTGGCACGAAGAGCTGGGCGACATCGGTGGTCTGGCCGAACAGTTGCGCGTCGATATCGAACCGGATCGGGTGTACATCTTCACCCCCGACGGTCACGCCATCGACTTGCCGAAAGGCGCGACGCCGCTGGACTTCGCTTACCGCGTGCACACCGAGATCGGTCACAACTGCCGTGGCGCGAAGATCAACGGGCGCATCGTCCCGCTCAACTACAGCCTGCAGACCGGTGAACAGGTCGAGATCATCACCAGCAAGCACGGCACGCCGAGCCGCGACTGGCTGAACTCGAACCTCGGTTACGTCACCACCTCGCGGGCGCGGGCGAAGATTGTTCACTGGTTTAAATTGCAGGCGCGTGATCAGAACGTCGCCGCCGGTAAAACCCTGATCGAACGCGAACTGGCGCGCCTCGGTCTGCCGGCGGTGGACTTCGACAAGCTGGCCGACAAGGCCAACATGAAAACCGCTGAAGACATGTTCGCCGCCCTTGGTGCCGGCGACTTGCGTCTGGCGCAACTGGTCAACCTCGCGCAACAACTGGTCGAGCCAGAGCGTGGTAATGAACAGCTGGAACTGATACCGCGCAAAGCCACCGGTTACAAACCGGGCAAGCGCGGCGACATTCAGATTCAGGGCGTCGGTAACTTGATGACGCAGATGGCCGGCTGCTGCCAACCGCTGCCGGGCGACGCGATTGTCGGCTACATCACACAGGGCCGTGGTGTGAGCATTCACCGTCAGGACTGCGCCTCGGTGCTGCAACTGTCGGGGCGCGAGCCAGAGCGGATCATTCAAGTCAGCTGGGGCCCGGTGCCGGTGCTCACCTATCCGGTGGACATCATCATCCGTGCTTACGACCGCTCCGGTCTGCTGCGTGACGTTTCGCAGGTGCTGCTCAACGAGCGCATCAACGTGCTGGCGGTCAACACCCGCTCGAACAAAGAGGACAACACCGCGTTGATGTCCCTGACCATCGAGATCCCGGGTCTGGATGCGCTGGGGCGGTTGCTGGGGCGTATATCCCAGTTGCCGAACATCATCGAAACGCGGCGTAACCGTACCCCGTGAAGATGGCTTCGATTGATCGTTCCCACGCTCCGCGTGGGAATGCCTCAAGGGACGCTCTGCGTCCAGTGACGCGGAGCGTCACGGGCTGCATTCCCACGCAGAGCGTGGGAACGATCAAGATCGCAGAAAGGTTTAGTGAGAGTTTGTATGTACAGCCTTGAAGACCTGCTCCATCTGATGAGCCGCCTGCGCGATCCGCAGTTCGGTTGCCCGTGGGACATCAAGCAAACCTACGCGACCATCGTTCCGCACACCCTTGAAGAAGCCTACGAAGTGGCCGACGCCATTGAGCGTGGCGACTTCGATCATCTGCAGGGCGAGCTCGGCGATCTGCTGTTCCAGGTCGTCTATTACAGCCAGTTGGCCAAGGAAGAAGGGCGCTTCGAATTTGCCGGGGTGATCGACAGCATCACTCGCAAACTCATCCGTCGTCATCCGCATGTGTTCCCAACGGGCGATCTGTACGCGCCGCTGGACGTTCCGCGCTTGAGCGAAGAACAGGTCAAGCAGCGCTGGGAAGAGATCAAGGCCGAAGAACGTGCCGAGCATTCCGCTGCGCCCGAGCAACTGTCGCTGCTCGACGACGTGCCGGCCACGCTGCCAGCCTTGTCGCGTTCAGCCAAGCTGCAAAAGCGAGCAGGGCAGGTCGGTTTCGACTGGCCGGAGGCTTTGCCGGTACTCGACAAGGTGCGCGAAGAGCTCGATGAAGTCCTTGAAGCCATGTCGCAAAACGATCCTGTCGCCATGGCGGACGAGATCGGCGACTTGCTGTTTTCCGTGGTCAATCTGGCCCGGCATCTGAAGGTCGACCCGGAAACTTCGCTGCGTGGCGCCAACAGCAAATTCGAAAGACGCTTCCGTTTTATCGAACAGGCATTGCGCGACACCCACCGTCCCATAGAAGATTGCACCCTCGAAGAGTTGGACGCCCTGTGGGGCGAAGCCAAACGTCAGGAAAAGAATGCGCCCAGCTGCGGCTGAGCAACTGCCCAAGTGAGTAAGCATTAATGAGTATTTCCCTTCGCGACCAGTTGCTCAAAGCAGGCCTGGTCAACCAAAAGCAGGCCAAGCAGGTCGGCAAAGACAAGCAGAAGCAGCAGCGTCTGGCGCACAAAGGCCAGATCGAACTGGATGACTCGCAACAGCGCGCCGCTCAGGAAGCCAAGGCCGAGAAGGTCAAGCGCGACCAGGAGCTGAACCGCCAACAGCAGGAGAAAGTTGAAGCCAAGGCGCGTGCTGCTCAGGTCAAGCAACTGATTGAAGTCTCGCGTCTGCCGAAGCTGACCACCGAGGACTACTACAACTTCGTCGACGACAAGAAGGTCAAACGCATTTCGGTCAACACGCTGATGCGCAACAAGCTCAGCAGCGGTTCGCTGGCGATCGTCCACCATGCCGGCGGCTACGAAGTGATTCCGCGTGAAGCGGCCTTGAAGATTCAGGAGCGCGATCCGCAGCGCATCGTGCAACTCAACGTGCAGACCGAAGAAGTCAGCACCGAGGACGATCCGTACGCGGCGTATCAGATCCCTGATGATCTGATGTGGTAATGGTTTTAATGTTCTAGCGGCTTACATCTTTGCTAGTACTTTGAAAGTGTTTATATATTGAACCCGCCGATTCGTATCGATACGATCGGCGGGTTTTCTTTTGGCAGAAATTATCGTGTTTGAAGTGTGAGGGTTTTGCGCTGCTCATAAATAGCGCGTTGCACTTTTATATAGGTGTTTTTGTGTGGGGGGAATAAATGGAATTAACTTGAATGAATAAGGATATTGCTGATGTTATTAAGCATTGCTTCGTTGCGCCAACCCACTTTTAATCCGCAGTTTTCTCAGTTGCGGGCGCCTGGCCAATCAATTACCGATTACGTGGTCAGCGAACTGGATGCCCGGGTCGAGTTTGTGCGCCGCAAAATCAGGATCGCTGCCAAGGCCGCTGCAGCAGACCATGACGGCTCGGAGTGCCTGTTCTTCACCTTGCCTGAATTCTTCTGGAACATCCCTTGGCGTGAGGTCGACAGCGAGGACGAGCTGCATGAATTGACCACCGCTTACCTGGAAAAAGTACCTGCGTATATTTCGTCGTTAATGAAAGATCTGCCAGTTGAACGGTACGGCAAGATTGTCCTGTTGGCGGGCAGTTGTGCGACCTTGGTAAAAGTGGGGGAGGGTGATGCGAGTTATTACGAAGTCATTAATTACTTGCTGACGATTACCAATAAAGAATATGAAGCAGATATCCCGTTGATGTCGATGTGGCCAAAGCGACATGTTTCCGGTATCGACTTTGGTCGGAATGTCGGTAATCAAGACGGCTTCTGGTTCTTCAGGCTGTTTGACGAGTTTGTCATCAAGATCAAGGACTACAGCGACGTCAGCGCTGAGCACAGTTACTTCGGCGGTTACCAGGGGCTGTTTATCAATAGTCTTGTGCCGGGCTGCCCGTTCGGCATTAACGTGTGCCTTGATTATGCCGTGCTGAAGGAAGGTGAGCGGGATAAGGAAGTTGAAATCCCTGAAGTGAAAATCGACTTTCTGATTGCCTGTGGCATGTCGTTTGACTACGACAAGCAGCACCCGACTGCCGTGCAATACTCGATCAGGAATGACGGCATGGGCGGTGGTGCATGTGAGGTGGTCAGACTCGAGGAGGGGCTGATCGTCGATGAAATAGCTTCGGAGGAGATCGACGACAACCTTTATTTGAATGTGATTCGCGTGGTGTGAAGGTTCTGATGTTGTTGCAGCCTGCCACCCCGAAAGGGGCAGGCTGCAACTCTGAAGAGTGGTGAGTCAGGCGGATCGTAGATCCCGTTGCTGTTCTTGCACTTCCAGTTCGGCCTTATAGTTGTGGGCATCGATCTCGTTGTGGAACATGCCGACCAGCAAGTCTTGTTGATGCACATCCCAGATCCGTATACCCGCGGCTACGCCTTCATGGGACATGTGTGAATCGTCGCGTTCAGTTACTTTTACAGTCATCTGCTAGCTCCAATCTCTGGTTTATCTGCAGCAAGGCGTGTGCAGGACTCTTTTATATGTTTTGTTAGCTTGCTAAGTAAACGGCTGATTTGTGCAATGTGTTGTTGCGGTTTTTGCAACAGTGCTGCAGCCCCCGTAAACCGCGACATTCGGTCGCAGGGGGCAAAGTTTCATGACAGAAGTTTCATTTCCAGAAGCACTAAAACTCCCCTGTGGGAGCGGGCTTGCTCGCGAATGCGGTGGGTCAGGAATTGATCGTTCCCACGCTCCGCGTGGGAATGCCTCTTGGGACGCTCTGCGTCCAGTGACGCGGAGCGTCACGGGCAGCATTCCCACGCAGAGCGTGGGAACGATCAGATAGGGGATTTGTGTTGGGCCAGGTGTTTTCTTCAGACGAAAAAAAACGCCCCGAACCAGTCGGGGCGTTTTCAGGTGTGGCTCAAGCTCGGGGAATTACTTGCCTTCCCAGCGCTTCAGTACCAGCGTGGCGTTGGTGCCGCCGAAGCCGAAGCTGTTGCTCATCACGGTGTTGATGGTGGCGTTCTCGCGGGTCTTGGTCAGCACCGGCAGATCGGCCACTTCAGGATCCAGCTCGTCGATGTTGGCGGAGCCGGCAATGAAGTTGCCTTCCATCATCAGCATGCAGTAGATCGCTTCGTGAACGCCGGCAGCGCCCAGGGAGTGACCGGACAGGCTCTTGGTCGAGCTGATCGCAGGTGCCTTGTCGCCGAACACTTCACGCACACCTTTCATTTCCGCAACGTCGCCGACCGGAGTCGAAGTGCCGTGGGTGTTCAGGTAGTCGATCGGGGTATCAACGGTGGACATCGCCATCTGCATGCAGCGGATCGCGCCTTCGCCGCTTGGGGCAACCATGTCGTAGCCGTCGGACGTCGCGCCGTAGCCAACGATTTCGGCGTAGATTTTCGCGCCACGGGCCAGAGCGTGTTCCAGCTCTTCAACCACGACCATGCCGCCACCGCCAGCGATGACGAAACCGTCACGGTCTTTGTCGTAGGCACGGGAAGCCAGTTCCGGAGTGTCGTTACGCTTGCTGGACAGAGCGCCCATGGCGTCGAACAGGAACGACTGGCTCCAGTGCTCTTCTTCACCGCCACCGGCGAAGACGATGTCCTGCTTGCCCATCTGAATCTGTTCCATGGCGGTACCGATGCAGTGAGCACTGGTGGCGCAGGCAGAAGCGATGGAGTAGTTCAGGCCTTTGATCTTGAATGGCGTGGCCAGGCAAGCGGAAACGGTGCTGCTCATGGTCCGCGTTACACGGTATGGGCCAACGCGCTTCACGCCTTTCTCGCGCAGGATGTCCAGCGCTTCCATCTGGTTCAGCGTGGAAGCACCACCGGAGCCAGCAACGAGGCCGGTACGCGGGTTGGACACTTGCTCTTCGGTCAGGCCGGAGTCAGCAATGGCGTCTTTCATGGCCAGGTAGGCGTAAGCCGCTGCGTGGCCGACGAAGCGATAGATCTTGCGATCGATCAGCTCTTCAAGGTTGAGGTCGATGGAGCCGGAAACCTGGCTACGCAGACCCATTTCGGCATATTCCGGGTTGAACCGGATGCCAGGGCGGCTTGCACGCAGGTTAGCGGAGACGGTCTCTTTGTCATTGCCCAGGCACGAAACAATGCCCAGACCAGTGATAACGACGCGGCGCATGCGAATAACCCTTAGAAGTTGTCAGTGGAGGTGAACACGCCGACGCGAAGGCCTTCGGCGGTGTAGATTTCGCGACCGTCAACAGACACCGAACCGTCGGCGATGGCCAGGTTCAGCTTGCCCTTGAGGACGCGCTTGATTTGAATGTTGTAAGTGACTTTCTTGGCGGTCGGCAGTACCTGACCGAAGAATTTCACTTCGCCCGAACCCAGCGCACGGCCACGGCCCGGCAGGCCTTGCCAGCCCAGGAAGAAGCCGACCAGTTGCCACATGGCGTCCAGACCCAGGCAGCCCGGCATCACCGGATCGCCTTCGAAGTGGCACGCGAAGAACCACAGGTCAGGGTTGATATCCAGTTCGGCGACCAATTCACCTTTGCCGTACTTGCCACCCTCTTCACTGATATGGGTGATGCGATCCACCATCAGCATGTTCGGGGCGGGCAGTTGCGCGTTACCTGGGCCGAACAGCTCACCGCGACTGCAGCGCAGCAGATCTTCCCGAGTAAAGGCGTTTTGTTTGGTCATGCGAGCTCCTCAATAATCCCATGCGGCAGGTGGGGCAAATCTTCCCGACCGTTCGAAGCGTTCATGCCTCGAACCGGCAGCCTACTCATAGACTATTGCGTTGTGGTGAAAGTCACAGCACCAAGGACATGAATGTACACTTGTGCACTGAAATTTTTAATCAAGCCCCTTTTGAGGCTCGTTCGGGTGCCTAAGACTGCCGCACTTTCGCTTTTCACGCCAGTCGCAGATGGTCGAAAGGCCCACTCTACGACACCCAGCGCTGCAGAATCTGCTGCAGATCATTACGTTTGAACGGCTTCGCCAGATAATCGTTCATACCCGCCTGCAGGCAGGTTTCGCGGTCGCCCTGCAAAGCGTTGGCAGTCAGCGCGATGATCGGCACGTCGGTGCGCCCGGGCAGACAGCGAATCTGCCGAGTCGCCTCGTAGCCGTCGATAATCGGCAAGCGGCAATCCATCAGAATCACTTCGAAATCATTTTCTTCGGCACTGCGCACCGCTTGCGCGCCGTCGGTGGCCACGCTGACAGTAAAGCCCAGACTGCGCAGCATCGCTTCAATCACCGTTTGATTGACCGGGTTGTCCTCGACCAGCAGCACATTGCGCCCTTCACCGTGGCCGTCGCCATTCAGCGTGCGTGGCGCGGTTAGTTGAGGCAACGCCTGCTTCGACAGCGCCAGCGGAATCTCTAGGGTAAACACCGAGCCGCGGCCTTCCTCGCTTTGCGCGCGCAATGTGCCGCCCATGCGCTCGGCCAGCGTTCGCGCGATCGGCAAACCGAGGCCGGTACCGCCGTAACGCCGTGAAATTGAACTGTCCGCCTGCTGGAACGCGTTGAACATCAGCTCCAGACTCTCCGACGAAATACCGATGCCGCTGTCGCGCACCGAGCAGGTGAACCACAGCAGTTCGTGATCCAGCGACTGCCACTGCGCCTCGATGCTGACCCGGCCCTGTTCGGTGAACTTCAGCGCATTGCCGACCAGGTTGACCAGAATCTGCCGGATCCGCGTCGGATCGCCCTGTACCTGCAAGCCGCGCATGTCTTCGGGAACCCGCAGATTCAACGCCAGACCCCGTTGCACGGCGCTGTGCTGGAACGACTGCGCGCAGGCACTGATCAACTCGGCGAGGTTGAACGGAATATGTTCCAGCTCCAGTTCCGAACGTTCGATCCGTGAGAAATCGAGAATATCGTTGATGACTTTCAGCAAGTGTTCGGTGGACTCGGAGGCGAGGGCGGCGTACTCGACCTGCTCCTCGGTCATCTCAGTGGTTTCCAGCAGTTGCAGCATGCCGAGTACGCCGTTCATGGGCGTGCGCAGTTCATGGCTCATCATCGCCAGAAAGTCGGATTTGGCGTTGTTGGCCTTCTCCGCTTCCTCGCGGGTCTGGATCAATTGCGCCATCGCCTGATGCTGTTCGCGGCTGGCCTGTTCCAGTGCTTGGGCAAGGTTATTGATGTGCTGCGACAGCGCGCCGAGTTCGGTGTCATCGACAATCGGCAGCGGAGTTTTGTACTCGCCTTCCTGAATCGCCTTGACCGCATTGCCGATGTCGCGGATCGGCTGCGACAGACTGCCGGCCAGACGCCGCGCCAATACGAAGGTGAAGAGCAGGGCAAACAGCGCGAGAATTCCGGCCTTGAGCAGAATTTCCTGCTGACGCTGATTAAAGGCATCGTTGGACAGACCGACGATCACCCGCCCCAGATAATCCTCGCCGGCCGCCGCGTTATTGGCTTTGGTGTCCTGGAAAAAATCATTGTGCAGAGCGATCCGTTGCAATCGCACCGGCGCCTGAAACACCTCGACCTGATGCGGTTGGCTGTGGGACGCCGCCGGTTGCTCGACGTACACCAGAATCCGGTTGGCGCTGTCCTGCACCTCAAGGAAACGCACATTCGGCGTGGCCAGCGTGGCCCTGAGCAGACTTTCCAGCACTTCATTGTTGCCGGAAATCACCCCGTATTCGGTGGCTGGCGCCAGTTGGTTGGCGATCAACTGACCGGTGTGAGTCAGCTCCTGACGCAAATCCTGAATGCGCACAAAGGTGAAGAAGCTGATCAGCAACAAGGTCAGCAACAGCGCCGGGCCCAAGCTGATCAGCTGAGTGCGGGTGTTGATGTCCCAACGGCGACGGAAACTCATCAGTGGCGTTCTCCTTCAGCCAGCGTTCTGGCGACAGACGCTTCATTCAACGGTTCGATCCCTAAGGAACGCGCCACCTGCGCATTACTTGAGACTTTAAAACGTTCGGGATAGAGGGTTCGCGGCCAGCGCGTGGTGGGCTGGTCGAGCAAATCATCCAGAATCGCCAGCCAGTCGCTCTGGTCGCTGTAACTGCTGGCGAGGCTGCCGGCGCGCACAAAAGCGGCATTCGGTCCAATTAGCGCAACGTGCCGCGCGTAGCTGCTGAGCAACAGGTTCTTCGCGGTTTTCGGGTTGTACAGGTCGGGGTCGTCGAGGCCGAGCAGCACGTCGCTGTTTTTCAGGACGATTTGCAAGGGGCGACTGTCGTTGGTGTTGTCCCAGCGCTGGCTGAAGATCTGCAAATTCAGCGGCTCGGCAACCATGTTCAATTCCTTGAGGAGGAATTCGCTGTGCTCATCGAACAGCACGCCGACCCGCTTGGCCTGCGGCAGAATCCGTCGGATCAATTGCAACTGGCGAGCCAGCGGCGGATCGCTCCACAACAGGCTCAGGTGCGGTGGTTGCGCTGTGCCAAAACGTTGCCGTGCTTGCAGACGGCTGATGCGCAGCACCAGCGTTGCCGGGCCTTGGGCATCTTGCAGGCGCCAGTCCAGCGCGGGCAGGTCAAGCAGGATAAGCCGCAGGCTGAACGGTAATTTACCCGGTGCCGGCAGGCTTGCCAGTGGCTGAAAACGCACGTTATCTGTCGGGCGCAATTCGCTCAGCGCTTCGACGAACGCCTGCACACCGGGGCTTTCTTCGGTGCCGGTCAACAGAATGTCGGCGGCTTGCACCCCGACGCCGTGCAGCCACGCGGTCAAAAACAGGCAGAGCCCGGCCAGCCATTGGCCCAGGGTTGGCGTCTTCCGTGACGTGCCCGATCGCATCCTAGAACTCCAACTCGGCGCTGAAGTACATGACTCGGCGCTCGTCGTAGTTGTTGTCAACGAAAGTGGTCGGCTCATGGTCGAGGCGCTGTTGCAGCACGCCGGCCAGTTGCAACTGCGCCTTGCCCAGCGCGATGCGTTTGGCGATGCGCGTGTCGACCCGTTCGAAGCGGTAGCCGTTGAGGGCGTTGTCGCCGTAATAGAAGAGGGCACTGTTCCAGCCGTGGCCCCAGTCGCGCAGCCAGCCGGCGGAACCGCTGTTGCGCGAAGTGAATTGCTGATCCAGTGGATTACTCGCCTCGGCATCGACGAAGGCATACGTGAAGCGCAAACGGTCGGCCCGGCTCACGCGCCAGTCGAGCTGGGTTTCAGTGCCGCGAAAACGTGAGCTGTTGGCGTTGCTGGCGATGTACTGATTGTTGCGCAACGGCTCGCTGATCATCCCGGTGATTTCGTCGTAGAACAGTTTCACGTCGAGGGCCAGGCCGAGCTCGGCGAAATAGCCGTTGTAGCCCAACTCGCGCGAGCGCATGTGTTCCTGATCAAGATCGCCCGGGCCACGGGTCTTGACGAAATAACGCGCCGAAGACTGGCCGTAGGCCGAGGGCCGCAGGTTGCTCACCTGATAGCTCCAGTTGACGTTGTTTTCGAACATGTCCGGCGAGCGGATCGCTTCCGAGTACACCGCGCGCAGGCTGTGGCGCGGATTGATCAGGTAGTTGAACGCGAAACGCGGGGTTAGCGAACTGCCGATCAGTTGCGTGTCCTCGAACATCGCGCCGCCCTGCAACAACCAGTGTTCTGTCGCGCGCCATTCCAGTTGGCCGAACGCGCGCCAGGTGGTGTCGTCCAGTGTGCCGTTGAAATAGGTTTCGGAGTCGGCGCGGTCGTAACGATAGTTCATGCCGCTGACCAGACGCAGGCTGTCGGACAGGCTGAGGGTGTCCTGCAATTCGAGGTCGTAGCGCGATTCGCGGGCGCTCTGGTCGATGTCACCGCACAGGGTTCGGCTGGCACCGTTGCGCCATTGATCGAGCACTTGGTTGGCCAGGGCCATTTCCTGCGGCGTACCGGGCGCGGCACCGGGGCCGGTGAACTGGGTGATGTTGCGCGCCAGGCGTTCGGTGTAATTCGGGTTGAGCTGCCACAGTTGCGTCAACTCAGGGCTGAACGACACTTCGGCATCACAGGCGCGCCAGGTTTGCTGACGATCCCAGTGTTGCGCCGAGGCTTGTACATAAAGGCTGTGCTCGGGATTGATGTCGAGATTCCAGCGCACCGAACCAGCGTAATCCTTCGCCACCACGTCGGAATTGTTCCCGGCCGCGGTAATCCCCGAGAACACCGGGTGGTAGGTGTAGGGCCGCTGGTTGGTGCCGTCCTTGGCGTTGACCTGCCAGTCGAGGCTCTGGTTATCGCTGAGGGTGTGGCTGACCGCGAGGCTGAAGCGGTTCAAGCGGCGGCTGTCGCGATAGTCGTCGCCACGGCGATCGCTGTCGAAACCGTCATCTTCCTGACCGGACAACGACAGGCGCAGATCGCCGCCATTCCAACCGGTGCCCTGACTGGCATAGAAATCATTGATGCCGCGCTGGCCACGGGTGATTTTCAGTCGCGTGCCGTGACTGTCCGCCGGGTGACGGGTGATGATGTTGACCACCGCCATCAGCGCGTTGGCGCCGTAGCTGACGGTGTTCGGGCCGCGAAAGACTTCGATTCGCTCGATGTCTTCCATGGCCACCGGAATATCGCTCCAGTCCACCGTGGCCAAACCGGCGCGGTACACCGAACGGCCGTCGATCAGCACTTGCATGCGCCGCGCTTCGGTGGCGTTGGTGCCGTGGTAATTGACCGCCGCCTGATTGCCGCTGATGTTGCCGACCATCATTCCCGGCACCAGCCGCAGCAGTTCGCTGATGTCGCGAGCGCCGCTGGCGTTGATCAATTCGCTGTCGAGTACGGTCATGCTTCCCGGCACTTCCGCCGGCGTCTGCTTCAAACGCGTGGCGGTCAGCACCTGCGGCAGCGTTTCGCTGTCGATGAACAGGTCGTCTGCCAGCACCACCGGGCTGAATAACAGCGCCAGCAACAGTGACGAACGCGGAGGAGGGGAACCGACGGACACGACACAGCCTTGAAAGCAAAGAATTGGCGCGCATGTTAACCGAGGACAGCGACTTTTCCAGTCACGTTGCGGGCATTTTCCTAGGTTTTATTGGTCTTCTTCCTACAAGTGTCGGTAATTGTTGCGGGGGCTGGCCGCGACCGGGTCGCCCCGTATAATGCCGCCATCGCCACTGGTATGGATTAACGGATTGCATATGACTGAACAGCGCCCGATTGCGGTCCTGGGAGGCGGAAGTTTTGGTACCGCCGTGGCCAATTTACTGGCCGAGAACGGCCATCAAGTCCTGCAGTGGATGCGTGACCCCGAACAGGCTGAAGCCATCCGGGTCAATCGCGAAAACCCGCGTTACCTCAAAGGCATCAAGATTCTGCCGGGCGTGACTGCGGTCACCGACCTGCAAGCCACGCTCGACGCCTGTGAGTTGTGCTTTGTCGCGCTGCCGTCCAGCGCGCTGCGCACGGTGCTCGCTGCCCACGCCGAGCGCCTCAGCGGCAAGATGCTGGTCAGCCTGACCAAAGGCATCGAGGCGCAGACCTTCAAACTGATGAGCCAGATTCTCGAAGAGATCGCCCCGCAAGCGCGCATCGGCGTGCTGTCCGGGCCGAACCTGGCGCGCGAAATCGCCGAGCACGCGCTGACCGCCACGGTGGTCGCCAGTGAAGACGAAGATCTGTGCAAAGCCGTGCAAGCCGCGCTGCACGGTCGCACCTTCCGCGTTTATGCGAGCGCCGACCGTTTTGGTGTCGAGTTGGGCGGGGCGTTGAAAAACGTCTACGCGATCATCGCCGGCATGGCGGTGGCGCTGGAGATGGGTGAGAACACCAAAAGCATGCTGATCACCCGTGCCCTCGCGGAGATGACCCGGTTTGCGGTGAATCAGGGCGCGAATCCGATGACCTTCCTCGGCCTGGCCGGTGTCGGCGATTTGATCGTCACCTGTTCGTCGCCGAAGAGCCGCAACTATCAGGTCGGTTTCGCCCTCGGTCAGGGTCTGAGCCTTGATGAAGCGGTGTCGCGTCTCGGTGAAGTCGCCGAAGGCGTAAATACGCTGAAAGTGCTCAAGGCCAAGTCGCAGGAAGTCGGCGTGTACATGCCGCTGGTCGCCGGGCTGCACGCGATCCTGTTCGAAGGACGCACGCTGGAGCAGGTCATCGGTCTACTGATGCGCGCCGAGCCGAAAACCGACGTCGACTTTATTTCCACCAGCGGTTTCAACTGAGTGAGCCGGGAGTAGCAAGCCATGAACGATCCGAAAACCGAAGCCAAGTACGAATCCATCCTTCTGCGTGTGCTGTGGATGATCGTTTACGTACTGGTCTGGCAAGTGGCGCAGTTCATCCTCGGCGCGGTGGTGCTGGTGCAACTGATCTATCGTTTGATCTATGGGGCGCCGAGCGCCAGCCTGATGAATTTCGGCGACAGCCTGAGCCAGTTTCTGGCGCAGATCGGCCGTTTCGGCAGTTTCCACAGCGACCAGAAACCGTGGCCGTTCGCCGACTGGCCAACGCCGCGTACCCCGGAAGGTGAAGCGCCTCACGCCGTCGCGCCGGCACCGCATCCGGTTCGAGATGAGGAACCCAAACTATGAAACTCTGGGTATTGCGTCACGGTGAAGCGGTGCCTTACGGCTCGTGCCCCGACTCCGAACGGGAGCTGACCGACCACGGTCGCAAAGAAGCTTTGAGCAGCGCTGCCCATTTGATCGGCCAGCCGCTGACGGCGATCTACGCCAGCCCGTATTTGCGTGCGCAGCAGACCGCGCAGATTGTGCGCGAGGCACTGGGTTTTGAGCCGGAGATTCGTACGGTTGAATGGCTGACGCCGGAGGTTGATCCGGACAAGGTCACCGATCAATTGGTCTCGGTGAGCAATGTGCTGCTGGTCAGCCACAATCCGTTGGTGGGCAATCTGCTCAGCTATTTGCAGCATGGCGCCGGTTATCCGCCGGAGAAGGTCAGCACTGCCGGGTTGGCCGAGCTGGAAAGCCCTGAGTTGCTGATTGGCTCTATGACCCTTAACAGTCTCAAACATCCTTAAAAGCAAAGATCGCAGCCTTCGGCAGCTCCTACATTGGAATGCATTTCCCTGTAGGAGCTGCCGAAGGCTGCGATCTTTTGATCTTGTTTCTTTTGGTAAAAAATCCAACCAAGCACTTGCTTGGTTGACTACGCTTGCTCCAGACCTAAAAAACAGGAGCGAGTCGCATGTCTGCCGCCTTCCGTTTGCCGCTGGACGTGTTCTACGAACGAGAAGCCCGGCACCCGCGCCAGCGCTTTCTCGTGCAGCCCATCGGTGGCGGGCAAGTCGAGACCCTGAGCTGGGCCGACGTCGGCCATCAGGCCCGCTGCGCCGCGCATTGGCTGCGCGCTCGCGAGTTGCCGCAAGGCAGCCACATCGCCCTGATCTCGAAAAACTGCGCGCACTGGATCATCGCCGACCTCGCGATCTGGATGGCCGGGCACGTGTCGGTGCCGCTCTATCCCAATCTCACCGCCGATTCCGTGGCGCAGGTGCTCAACCACTCTGAAAGCGTGCTGGCGTTTATCGGCAAACTCGATGACTGGCCGAGCATGTCCAAAGGCGTGCCGGATGATTTGCCGACCATCAGCCTGCCGCTGCACCCGCCCGGCGACTTCGATTTCAGTTGGGCTGACTTGCAGCGCAGCTCACCGATTCAGGACGATCCGCGTCCCGCCGCCGAGCAACTGGCGACGATCATCTACACCTCCGGCACCACCGGCCTGCCCAAAGGCGTGATGCACAGTTTTGCCAATCTCGGTTTCGCCACGACGCGCGGCACGCAGCTGTTCGGGCTCAACGAGACTGACCGGCTGTTGTCGTACCTGCCGCTGTGTCATGTTGCCGAACGGATGTTTGTGGAACTGGCCTCAATCTACACCGGGCAAACCGTGTTCTTCGCCGAAAGCCTCGACACCTTTATCACCGACTTGCAGCGCGCACGGCCCACCGCAATGTTCGGCGTGCCGCGTATCTGGACCAAATTCCAGATGGGCGTGTACAGCAAGATCCCGGCGAAGCGTCTGGATTTCCTCCTCGGCCTGCCGTTCATTGGCAAACGCGTCGGCCACAAAGTGCTCGCGGGGCTGGGGCTGGATGCCTTGCGCGTGGCGTTGTCCGGCGCGGCGCCGGTGCCGCAGACCTTGCTCACCTGGTATCAGAAACTCGGCCTCGATGTACTCGAGGTTTATGGCATGACCGAGAGTTGCGGTTATTCGCACATCTGCCTGCCGGGGCAATACAAACAGGGCTGGATCGGCAAGCCCTGTCCGGATGTCGAGGTGCGCATCGATGAAACCGGCGAAGTGCAGGTGCGCAGTCAGGCGACCATGCTCGGCTATTTCAAGGATCCCCAGAAAACCGCTGAAACACTCACCGAGGATGGCTTCCTGCGCACCGGCGACAAGGGCGAACAGGATGCCGAAGGGCGCTTGCGCCTGACCGGGCGGCTGAAGGAAATCTTCAAAACCAGCAAGGGCAAATACGTCGCCCCGGCGCCAATCGAAAATCGCCTGGCAGTGCATTCGCGCATCGAACAGGTCTGTGTGGTCGGCGATGGTTTGAGTGCGCCGCTGGGCTTGTGCGTGCTGTCGACGGTCAATCAGGAGGAGGGCCGGGCGAGTCTGCATTCCAGCCTGGAAAAACTCCTCGAAGAGGTCAACGCCGTGCTCGACAAGCACGAACGCCTGCGCCGGCTGGTGGTGGTCAAGGACAGTTGGGCGGTGGAAAACGGTTTTCTCACGCCGACCTTGAAGATCAAACGCAACGTCATCGAAGACACTTACGGTGCGCGCTTTGAAGAATGGAGCGAGCGTAGCGAGGCGGTGCTGTGGCAGGATTGAGCGACGACTAAAACAACAAAGGAAGTCTGCGATGAGTTTGTGGCGTACCACTCCGAACATCGAGCAGTTGAACGCGATCCAGAAAAACACCATCGGCGAAGTGCTGGACATTCGCTTTGAATCTTTCGACGAAGAATCGCTGACCGCGAGCATGGTCATCGACCATCGCACCCATCAACCGTACGGTCTGCTGCACGGCGGCGCATCGGTGGTGCTGGCGGAAAGCGTCGGTTCGATGGCCAGTTACCTGTGCATCGATGCCAGCAAGTTTTATTGCGTGGGGCTGGAGATCAACGCCAACCATTTGCGTGGTTTGCGCAGTGGTCGGGTGACGGCAGTGGCCAAGCCGATTCATATCGGCCGCACCACGCATGTCTGGGACATTCGGTTGACCAGCGATGAGGGTAAAGCCAGTTGCGTGTCGCGGCTGACCATGGCGGTGGTGCCGTTGGGGCAGACGCCGCCTGCGCAGTAAGTCAATGGCTGCGCCGAAAGGTGAAGGATTGCATGGGCAGATCAGCCGCATGCGGTGTCTCCGGGTGGTAGTCAGCGGGTGCGGCGTTTCTCCACATTCTGTTCGGTGGCGTAAAACGATCCAGCGTGAAGTCCGCATCGTCGGCCCTGACCAGTTCGAAGGCACCGCGCTCCACATATTGCCCAACGTAAGTGCGCGCCTCGGTCGGGGTTCCGAGGGCAGAGATCACAGTCGAGTTTGATCGGGAGTCTGCAATGCCGCTGGTCAGTGGCGTGGCAAGCAATGTCAACGAAGCTGTCAGGGTTGAGCCGGCGGTGCGCGTTGATACGCCGTAAACCCATTCCACCGGCCTGGGCAGCGTGAGCGTATTGTGTTCGGGGCTGACGTATGCCCCTCCTCGCAAGGAATTAATGGTTGTGATGGACACCCCGTCCAGGCCTTCGACGGCGGCGCTGACGACCACCCCGACACCGGTCGCAAGGTCGGCACGCGCTGCGCCGCTGGCCGAAAGCAACCCACCATAAGCGGCCATACGCAGTGCCGTTGTGATACCGGAGGGGGCGATTGTCACGCTGGGGCCAACGTTGGCGAGCGCGCGTTGCGCGGTTTCACGCGTCATGTTTCCGGACGTGCTGGCGAGAATACTGATTGCTGTGAGGTTTACTGCCTGCGAGTCGGCGAAGTATGCATAAGCTGGCGCCGCAGCACCGATCGTGGCGCCGGCAAGGCCAAAAAAACCGGCCATGGCAATTTGTATGGTGCGGCCGAGGTTGTAGTGGCTGGCAACGCGACTGCCCAACCCGATACCCATGGATCCACCGGCTGCCGCGCCGACCAGACTACCGGCGATGGTCAGTCCCACGTTGGCGCCGAAATCAGGGTGCGATTCCGGGTCGCCAGAGGCCCATTGCGCTAATCCTGCGGCGGCAAAATATCTCACCGTGCTTCCGGCCAGTGCACTCACGCCATCTCGGGCAAACGTGGCCAGCGCCGCCGCGGTACCTTCTGTCACCGTGACCAGCCCCTGAAAATCGACATTGCCGACCGGATTGCCATGCACCATGGCAAACAGATTCAGGCCGTCCGCAGTGCCCAGCGGATCAGCATTGAGCCAGCGCTGCAGCCATGGCGCGTAGTAACGAAAACCGTAGTAATACAAACCCGTGGCGTCACGCTCTTTGCCCGAATAGCGCAGGGTTTTGTAACTGGCTTGGACCTGACTGCGCCCGGCCCACCAACAGGTTTCGCCGTAGGGGTAATAGTCCTCCCGCGAAATCAGTTGTGCCTGTGCGTCCAGCTCCACGGTGCTGGAATTCAGGTGATCGCTGAAGCTGTAGCGTTGCTGATCCTGCACCATGCCCGCCGGCAGGCCTTTCGCCCAATGCAACACCTGGAGGGTGGCGCGTGCGGCCTTGATCGAGATGACGTGGACAATCTGGTCTGGCTCAGTGCGAATCTCCAGACCGGGCAAGTAACGGGTTTCACTATCGCGCGTCAGCGTGCCGGTGAAACGCTGACTGATTTTGCGCTGACGCTGGCCACCACCGTCATACACATAGAACTCGATGTCATCTGGCTCATCGGCACGGACGATCTGGCTAACCTGCCGTAATTCATTACGCCGATCCCATTGCAGATAGTGTCCATGCTGCAAAAGCAGGCGATTGCCGCTGGCGTCGTACCTCGCAGCAATTTCGCCTTCATCCGGCAACTGGCCGTCAGGTTTTTCCGCCAGGCTACGATTACTGAAGTGAGCGACGGCCGTGCGTTCGGTGCGGTTGCCGCTGGCGGCGCGGTGTTCCATGCGCAGTAAATTACCGGCGCAATCGTAGGTGTAGGTGCGCGTGTAGTTTTCCAGTTGTGCCGGATCGGCAGGCGAGGAAAACTCCGGTAACTGTGGGCCGCCAGTGGCGTTACGGATCTGCCGGCCACTGGCCTCAATCAAGCGCGAGAGACTGTCGTAGCGATAGCGACAGGTCGCTTCGGTGCGCTGGTTGCGGTGAAAGTGAGCGGGCGCTGCGTGATCGGCGATGCGGGTGATGTTACCGCTCGCGTCATATTCGTACGTCAGATCCTGCACCGTCTGGTCATCATTTGTCTGACTGAGCAGATGCTGCAGGCGACCGTCATCAGCGCCGAACCGTGCTCGAGACACCACGCCGTTCCCTGCACGTTGATGTTCCAGATGGCCTTCGGCGTTGTACTGAATATCGCTGGCTATCGTCTGGCTCTGCGGGTTGGCTGCCATCGTCAGATGGATTTCGCGTAACTGACCGACGCGATCCTGCAACAGTGTTTGCCGATTGCCCAGCGCATCGGTCTGGCTGATCAACTCCCCTATGGCGTTGTAGATGCAGAACGTCGTTGCGGGGTCTCCTTCCAGAAAGTGATCGCGCTCGGCGCGCGTTTCCGGCCAGTTCACCGCCCAGACGGGGTCAGCGCAGAAGGCACGACCGCATTGCAATAGCAGGCCAGTCAGACTGAATTGCGCAAAAAGCAGGGTGCCTGCCGTATCGTCGTGCCGAATCAATCGGCCGCGACGGTTATGGACGATTTCCGTCGATTCATCGCCATAGGTGAAACGCTCCGTGCAGTGTTCAGGCCCGCTCTCTGCGTGCTCGAATATCGCGCTCGGGCGGCGCAGCGAATCGAGGCCCGTGCGTCGGTGGTTGCGTTTCTGATCCCAGCCTTCAAGGCTGAAACCGTCCGCTGCGATCAGGCTCAAGCGCCAGCCGGCGTCGGTGTTTTCATTTAACAGCGGCGATCCCGAGAGGCTGAACACGTTGCTCTGATTCGCCGGGGCCGAAGGATCGAGTTGATGTCGGAGGAACAGTCTCGGATCGCGGCTCTGGAGCGCGCGTCCTGATGCATCGTAAATCTGTTGAGTGACGTAGCTTTCAATTGCCGCACTCGCGTCGCGGTGATGATAGGACACGCTGCGCACGGGCAGCCCCCTCGGATCGCGCGCTTGAATGGCCGGCGTGTTCGCGTGAGTCATGAGCAGCCAGCGCCAGACAAAGGGGGTAGGTTTTTATCGGCCTGAGCAGGGCGCCTGTCAACTGACAGAAGTGACAGTTGACAAGTGCCACAACGGCGCCTGCCATAGCCGTGGCGCGACTGTCATCATTCCTGGCAGTTACGGTCATTGCTGTCGCGCGCCGTCTTGCGGACAATCAACGCCACGTTTCCCGCTCATGGATGTACCGGTATGTCGCAACCCATCTTTTTCGCCCACGCCAACGGCTTCCCTTCGGGCACCTATGGCAAGTTGTTCGCGGCGCTGGCGCCCGAATACCGGGTCGCGCATCTCGAGCAGCATGCCCACGACCCGCGTTTTCCGGCGGATGACAACTGGTACAACCTGGTTGATGAGCTGATCCATCATTTGCAGCAGCAAGATCAACCGGTGTGGGGCGTAGGCCATTCGTTTGGCGGCGTGCTGCACCTGCACGCGGCACTGCGTTGCCCGGAGTTGTATCGCGGCGTGGTGATGCTCGATTCGCCGGTGCTCACGCGCACCGATCAATGGGTGATTCGTGCGGCCAAGCGTTTTGGCTTCATCGACAAACTGACCCCCGCCGGTCGCACCTTGGGCCGCCGAGAAGAGTTCGCCGATCTCGACAGTGCGCGCAGCTATTTTGCTGGCAAAAGCCTGTTTCGTGGCTTTGATCCGGAATGCTTCGACGCTTATCTGCAACACGGTTTGCACAAGGTCGGCGACAAGCTGCGCTTGCGCTTCGACCCCGCCACTGAGATCAGTATCTACCGCGGCGTGCCGCACACCAGCCCTGGCCGCACCGGGCAATTGCAAGTGCCGCTGGCGGTGGTGCGCGGGCACAAGAGTCGCGTGGTCATGCGCCATCACACGCGGTTCGTTTCGCGACTGGCGCAGGGCGAAGCGCTGAGCATGCCCGGCGGCCACATGTTTCCTCTTGAGCGCCCGCAGGACACCGCGCGGCTGCTGAAGACTCTGTTCACGCGCTGGGAAAACCGTCAGGACAAGGATTGCGCATGAGCCCGACTTTCGAAGAAGTGCGCCTGAGCCTGCCGCATATCGAACTGGCCGCGCATTTGTTCGGCCCCGAGGACGGTCTGCCGGTGATCGCCCTGCATGGCTGGCTCGATAACGCCAATAGCTTCGCGCGGCTGGCACCGAAGCTCAAAGGCTTGCGCATCATTGCACTGGACATGGCCGGGCACGGCCATTCCGGGCATCGTCCGAACGGCGCCGGTTACGCGCTGTGGGACTACGCCCATGACGTGCTGCAAGTCGCCGAGCAACTGGGCTGGAAGCGTTTCGGTCTGCTCGGGCATTCGATGGGCGCGATTGTTTCGCTGGTGCTGGCGGGTTCGTTGCCGGAGCGCATCACCCATCTGGCGCTGATCGACGGCGTGATTCCTCCTACAGACAAAGGCGAAAATGCCGCCGAGCGCATGGGCATGGCCCTGCAAGCGCAACTGGATCTGCGTGAGAAGCGCAAACCGGTCTACAACACCCTCGACCGTGCGATCGAGGCACGGATGAAAGGGTTGGTGGCGGTCAGTCGTGAGGCGGCCGAACTCTTGGCCCAGCGCGGTTTGATGCCGGTGCCGGGCGGTTACACCTGGCGCACCGATAATCGCCTGACCTTGCCGTCGCCGTTACGTCTTACCCAGGAACAGGCGATGGCTTTCGTCGCGCGCATCAGTTGTCCGGCGCAACTGGTCGTCGCGGCCGACGGCATGCTGGCGAAACATCCGGAGCTGCTGGAACGTCTACCCTTTAGCCGGGAACAGCTGCCGGGTGGCCACCATTTGCACCTGAACGATGAGGCCGGTGCCGACCTTGTCGCAGACTGTTTCAATCGGTTCTTCGCCATTCCTTGACTTGCTGCGGGCAACTGTCGAGGCTGGGCGGGTTGAAATGGGAGACAACCACGATGGATTTCTATACCGCTGCGACCTCGAATCACACAGTCATGCCGATCCGATGAGCCTGACTATGCGGTCACTCAGTCTGTTGGCGCTGTGCTGTTTCAGTTCCTTTTCATTCGCCGCCGATGTGCCCGGCAGTCAGGATCTGCAGATGGTGCCGCGTCTGGCCGATGCGCAGATTGTCGACTATCACGCTCCGGTGGAGCTGGAGCGCATCTACCCGATGGGCTCGATCCGCAAGATCAGCGGCCAGTTGCGCTTTGACGGCCAGGTCACCGCCCGAGGCCAAACTACGGCGGTGACCTATGAGTTGCCACCCGAACATTCCGCCACCGAAGCCTTCACCGCTGCCCGCGAAGCCCTGCAAAAGCAGGATGCCGAGTTGCTGTTCTGGTGTCAGGCGCGTGATTGTGGCGAGAGCAGCCTGTGGGCCAACGAGGTGTTCGGCAACTCCAAGCTTTATGGCGCTGATGAACAGCAGGCGTACTTGCTGTTGAGGCTGGCAGCTCCGCGCGACAACACGCTGGTGGCGCTTTACAGCATCACGCGCGGCAATCGCAAAGCCTATCTGCACGTTGAACAGTTCGAAGCAGCGGCGCCGCTGGGCGAGTTGTTGCCAACCTCGGCGACCTTGTTGCGTCAATTGAAAAGCACTGGTGAGCTGGATTTTCCGAACCGCGTGGATGCTCCGGATGACGCTTGGCTGCGGCTGATTTCCCGTGGCTTGAATCTCGACACGACGTTACGCGTGACGGTGTCCGGGCCCAAGGCCGAGGCGTGGCGTCAGGCCTTGATCAATCAGGGCGTACGTGCGGCGCGCATGGAGACCGGCAGCGTCGATGGTGTTGGCCTGCGCATCGATCTGTTGCGATAAGCTGTATCGGGCGAGCGCGCGCGGCGTGTTCGCCTACTCTTGGCCTGACTGACTTTTTCGGAATCTTACATGCTCAATAACGATCGCCTGCTGGTGCAGATCCTCCTGCTGGTGTTGTTTGGCGCCAGCCTGTGGGTGATGGCGCCATTCTGGTCGGCGCTGTTCTGGGGCGCAGTGCTGGCGTTTGCCAGTTGGCCGCTGATGCGCCTGCTGACCCGCTGGCTCAATGGCCGGGAATCGCTGGCGGCAGCCATTTTGACGTTGGGCTGGATGTTGCTGGTGGCGGCGCCGCTGGTTTGGCTGGGGTTCAACCTGGCAGATCACGTGCGCGATGCCACGGGTTTCATCAAGGACGTGCAGGTCGACGGTTTGCCGGAAGCGCCGGTGTGGCTGGGGACTGTGCCGTTGGTGGGCGAGCGTCTGGTCGGCATCTGGGACAGTATTGATCAGCAGGGCGCGGCGCTGATGGTGTCGATCAAGCCTTATCTGGGGCAGGTCGGTAACTGGTTGCTGGCGCGCAGTGCGCAGATCGGGGGCGGCATTCTTGAGCTGACGCTGAGTATTGTGTTTGTGTTCTTTTTCTACCGTGACGGGCCGCGACTGGCGGCGTTTGTTCATGGTTTGCTGGAGCGGTTGATTGGTGATCGCGCCGGGTATTACATCGAGCTGGTGGCCGGTACGGTGCAGCGGGTGGTCAACGGGGTGATCGGCACGGCAGCGGCGCAGGCGGTTCTGGCGTTGATCGGGTTTTTGATTGCCGGGGTACCGGGGGCGCTGGTGCTGGGGATTGTGACGTTCCTGCTCAGTCTGATTCCGATGGGGCCGCCGTTGGTGTGGGTGCCGGCGACGGCCTGGCTGGCGTGGAAGGGTGAGTATGGGATGGCGGTGTTCCTCGGGATTTGGGGGACGTTTGTCATCAGTGGCGTGGATAACGTGCTCAAGCCGTATTTGATCAGCCGCGGGGGGAATTTGCCGTTGGTGATTGTGTTGCTTGGGGTGTTTGGCGGGTTGATTGCGTTTGGGTTTATCGGGTTGTTTATTGGGCCTACGTTGTTGGCGGTGGCTTATAGTTTGTTGACGGATTGGAGTAAGAGTCAGGGTAGGGTTGAGGATCGGCGCTGAGTTGTTTGGGCATATCCGTTGCTGCGGGTGTGGCTGATTATGGTTTCGCCCTTACGGCGAGTCACCTTTTCCAAACGCCGAAAAGGTAACCGAAAAGGCTTTGCCCTGACGTTCGGCCCTCGCTGGGGCTCGGGTTCCTTCGCTCCGGGATTGATCCGGGGTTCATCGCCTACGGTTTGCTTCGCTGCACCTCCTCTCGATGTGTTTGGCTGCGCCAAACGGTCGCTGCGCTCCCCCCCCGGATCA
>NZ_JASCPK010000339.1:0-297 GCF_029959385.1 Pseudomonas sp. PS01303 | reverse complement strand
CGGCGAATATACGTAGGGAGTTTTTCGAGTGCGTATTGCGCCTTGTACCAGATATGCTGGTCGCTACCTGGCCGATAAAAACCTTCATCATGTCGCTCAAGCACATAATCTTCTAAGCTAGTTGAACTTCCTAGTAGGACTATCATCCCCAGGCCTATAAGTTCCTCGAACTCACTAAGGATGACACGGCAAAAACCAGACTCTAAATAAGAGGCTGCTGGAATGTACACTGTCTCAGAAGTGGCGACTGCCATTCTTGTGGCAATTCGCATCTCGCGCTGAAAGTGAGGATTTAAC
>NZ_JASCPK010000338.1:0-297 GCF_029959385.1 Pseudomonas sp. PS01303 | reverse complement strand
ACTCTCACATGGGGAAACCCCACACTACCATCGGCGATGCATCGTTTCACTGCTGAGTTCGGGATGGGATCAGGTGGTTCCAACGCTCTATGGTCGTCAAGAAATTCGGGTACTGAGTCGTGGCCAGATGGCCTCGCTTCAGCAAATTGGGTATGTGATAGCTTTCGGTGTTTGTGAACATCGAACTTTCGGTTCGTTTCGTCTTCACACACCGCAATCTGATGCTCTCTCGAGTAGTCAAATTGCTTGGGTGTTATATGGTCAAGCCTCACGGGCAATTAGTATTGGTTAGCTCAA
>NZ_JASCPK010000337.1:0-299 GCF_029959385.1 Pseudomonas sp. PS01303 | reverse complement strand
CAGCGATACCGAGTGCTACAACCTGATCTTCGCCCCGGGTTTCTCTACCAAGACCGAGATCTCCGACGTCTCCGGCCGCGGTGTCGGCATGGACGTGGTGAAGACCAAGATTTCCCAGCACAACGGTTCGATCAACATCTACTCGACCAAGGGCCAGGGCTCGAAGATTGTCATCAAGGTGCCGCTGACGCTGGCGATCATGCCGACGTTGATGGTCATGCTCGGCTATCAGGCGTTCGCGTTCCCGCTGGTCAACGTCAACGAAATCTTCCACCTCGACCTGTCGACCACCAACGTCG
>NZ_JASCPK010000336.1:0-307 GCF_029959385.1 Pseudomonas sp. PS01303 | reverse complement strand
GGTTTATCCGGAGCGGGGGCGCGGCCTTCGCGAGCAGGCTCGCTCCCACATTTGGAATGCATACCTCCTGTGGGAGCGAGCCTGCTCGCGAAGACGTCGGCGCAAACACCATCAAGCTCAACCCGGACACTCACCCACGCGTCTGATCCTGCCGCCGTTGGCGGTGTTGATCCTTAAACCGGAGGGTTGATCCGGAACCGCGTCGCGGCCTTCGCGAGCAGGCTCGCTCCCACATTTGGAATGCATACCTCCTGTGGGAGCGAGCCTGCTCGCGAAGACGTCGGCGCAAACACCATCACTCTCAACC
>NZ_JASCPK010000335.1:0-310 GCF_029959385.1 Pseudomonas sp. PS01303 | reverse complement strand
GGACCACCCTGAACGGTGAAGGTCTGCAACACGAAGACGGTCACCGCCACCTGCTGGCCGCGACCATCCCGAACTGCCGCACCTACGATCCAACCTACGGCTACGAGCTGGCGGTGAGCATTCAGGACGGCATGAAGAAGATGACCGAAGAGCAACAGGACATCTTCTATTACATCACCGTGATGAACGAGGCGTACCAGCAGCCAGCCATGCCGGCCGGTGCCGAAGAAGGCATCAAGCAAGGCATGTACCTGCTCGAAGAAGACACCCGCGATTCGGCGCACCACGTCCAGCTGATGGGCTCCGGCAC
>NZ_JASCPK010000334.1:0-356 GCF_029959385.1 Pseudomonas sp. PS01303 | reverse complement strand
TCCGGCGATTACTTCGGTGAAAGATTCCAAAGGCATCGACATCCCTCAAAACGGCACGACAGTCGACACTAGCGTGACGCTCACGGGCACAGGCACGGCGAACCGTGAGGTGGATATTTTTGATGGCGTCACATTAAAAGACTCGGCGCCGATCAATGCCCAAGGGATCTGGATCTACACCGCTACAGGTTTGACCGTTGCCGCTCACGCCTTCAAGGCAAAAGCCAAATACGGCAGTGAGACGGAATCAGCTGTTCGAACCTTTACTGTCGCCGCAGCGACGACGCCGGTGATCACCTCAGTGCTCGATTCAAAAGGCATCACCATTCCCCAAAACGGTCTCACCGTTGATTCCA
>NZ_JASCPK010000333.1:0-412 GCF_029959385.1 Pseudomonas sp. PS01303 | reverse complement strand
TGAGAAATTCGAATTTTCGGCGAATGTCGTCTTCACAGTATAACCAGATTGCTTGGGGTTATATGGTCAAGTGAAGAAGCGCATACGGTGGATGCCTTGGCAGTCAGAGGCGATGAAAGACGTGGTAGCCTGCGAAAAGCTTCGGGGAGTCGGCAAACAGACTTTGATCCGGAGATGTCTGAATGGGGGAACCCAGCCATCATAAGATGGTTATCTTGTACTGAATACATAGGTGCAAGAGGCGAACCAGGGGAACTGAAACATCTAAGTACCCTGAGGAAAAGAAATCAACCGAGATTCCCTTAGTAGTGGCGAGCGAACGGGGACTAGCCCTTAAGTGGCTTTGAGATTAGCGGAACGCTCTGGAAAGTGCGGCCATAGTGGGTGATAGCCCTGTACGCGAAAATCTCTT
>NZ_JASCPK010000332.1:0-427 GCF_029959385.1 Pseudomonas sp. PS01303 | reverse complement strand
CAGATCGCCTTGTCCTATCGCCTGAAGAAGGCCAGCGGCGCGCCCGACATGCCTTCCAAATCACAGTTCATCAGCGCCATCGGTGCGATCAAACGCCTGGCCGCCCCCAAAGCACTGGACGCCGTGAATGGCGCGCTCGACCCGACGTTAAAACAGGTGCGCATCGAGATTCCGTTCGACACCTCATTTGACAAGGGTCAGGCAATCAAACTGTTCTGGCTCGGCACCCGCCCGGAACTCACCCCTTACCTTCCGGAACTGCCACTGTACCCGCTCACTGCGGGCGACATCAGTGCCGGAAAACCGCTGCTGATCCCCATCGACGGCGCGCATTTGACGCCGATCAACGGCGGCAAACTGGAGCTCTACTATCAGTTGCTGATCGAGGACGCCGCGCTCGGCGCGATGAACCATGTCAACGCCACCC
>NZ_JASCPK010000331.1:0-429 GCF_029959385.1 Pseudomonas sp. PS01303 | reverse complement strand
ATGGAGCAGCTGATGTCGTCGATTAAGGAGGTGATCCAGCCGCAGGTTCCCCTACGGCTACCTTGTTACGACTTCACCCCAGTCATGAATCACACCGTGGTAACCGTCCTCCCGAAGGTTAGACTAGCTACTTCTGGTGCAACCCACTCCCATGGTGTGACGGGCGGTGTGTACAAGGCCCGGGAACGTATTCACCGTGACATTCTGATTCACGATTACTAGCGATTCCGACTTCACGCAGTCGAGTTGCAGACTGCGATCCGGACTACGATCGGTTTTATGGGATTAGCTCCACCTCGCGGCTTGGCAACCCTTTGTACCGACCATTGTAGCACGTGTGTAGCCCAGGCCGTAAGGGCCATGATGACTTGACGTCATCCCCACCTTCCTCCGGTTTGTCACCGGCAGTCTCCTTAGAGTGCCCACCAT
>NZ_JASCPK010000330.1:0-438 GCF_029959385.1 Pseudomonas sp. PS01303 | reverse complement strand
CCTTCGCTCCGGGATTGATCCGGGGTTCATCGCCTACGGTTTGCTTCGCTGCACCTCCTCTCGATGTGTTTGGCTGCGCCAAACGGTCGCTGCGCTCCCACCCCGGATCAATCCCTCCACTCAGCCTGCCGACGGGCTCCGAGATCAAGATCAAAAGCAGGCGAGCTGACACTCGGCCTATTGAGTGGTGAGAAGCACGGCACGTTTGGCTTTTGATCTTCGTAGGAGCTGAGCTTGCTCGCGAAGGCGGCCTGAGAGCCGACCAATCTTTACCTGAATGTCCCCAACCTGTAGGAGCTGCCGAAGGCTGCGATCTTTTGATCTTGCTCTTAAAAACAACATCAAAAGATCGCAGCCTTCGGCAGCTGACAGGGGGGGGGGCGCCTCCATTCAGTTGGGGGTTATCGTAGTTTTCCTATAGCGCACAAACGTGAACTA
>NZ_JASCPK010000032.1:0-50245 GCF_029959385.1 Pseudomonas sp. PS01303 | reverse complement strand
GAGCCTGCTCGCGATGGTGGTGGGTCAGTCAGAAGGTTTGTTGCTGACACACCGCTATCGCGAGCAGGCTCACTCCTACAAGGGATTTGGGGTGTTTTTAGAGGCAAAGCGGGCCGCGCGGGTAGCGCTTGAGCGCCTGAATCAGCTCGCCGCCGGGGATTGGCCGGTCGAACAGGTAACCCTGGCCGACGTCGCAGCGATGGCGACGGAGGAATGCCAGTTGTTCGGCGGTCTCGATGCCTTCCGCCACGACCTTGAGTTTCAGGTTGTGCGCCATGGCGATCACCGCTGAGGTGATTTCCATGTCGTCCTGGTTGTCGGGGATTTCGTGGATAAAGCTGCGATCAATCTTGATGATGTCGATCGGGAATTTCTTCAAATAGCTCAGCGACGAATAACCGGTACCGAAGTCATCCATGGCCAAGGTCAGGCCCAGACGCTTGAGCTGATCGAGCTGCAAGTGCGTGTCTTCAGTGGCTTCCAGCAGCAAACCTTCGGTCAGTTCCAGTTCGAGTAGATGGGCCGGCAGCGCTTCTTCCTTGAGGATGTTGGCGATGGAGGCGACCAGATCCGGGTCGGAAAACTGTTTCGGCGAGAGGTTGATCGCCACTTGCAGATTGCCCATGCCGGCAGCGGTCAGCGCTTTGCTCATGCGGCAGGCCTGGCGCGCAATCCACTTGCCGATCGGAATGATCAGCCCGGTTTCTTCGGCAACGCTGATGAACTGGTCCGGGCGGATCATGCCGCGTTCCGGGTGGTTCCAGCGCAACAGTGCTTCCATGCCCAGCAAGCGACCGCTGCGCAGGCACAGCTTGGGCTGGTAGAACACGTCCAGCTCGTTCTGGGTGAGGGCGCGGCGCAGGTTGTTCTCGACGAACAGTTTGTAACTGGCCTCGGCATTCAACGCTTCGGTGAAGACTTGCACCTGGTGTTTGCCGTTGGCCTTGGCTTTATGCAGTGCCAGACCGGCGTTACGCATCAGCGTTTGCGGGTCGCGGCCGTGCAACGGCGCGCAGGCCAGACCGACCGAGCCGGTGACGCTGATCAACTGGTTGTCGACGAACATCGGTTTATCCAGCGTCGCCAACAATTGGTTGGCGATCTGCTGACCGGTCGCCAGATCGGTGTCGTCGAGCAGTACGGCAAATTCGTTACTGGCGAATCGCGCGAGGCTGCCACTCGGGCTGAGGCTGTTGCGCAGACGCCGGGCCAGACTGATCAGCAGTTTGTCGCCGGTCTGGTGGCCGAGGCTGTCGTTGATGCGCTTGAAGTTGTCGATGTCGACCAGCAACAGGCTGATCGGGGTATCGCTATCCCGGGCGAAGCGTTCGTCCAGATTGCGGATAAACGCCGGGCGGTTACCGAGGTTGGTCAGGTTGTCGGTGTAGGCCAGTCGCTCGATACGCTGTTGCGCGAGCTTGGTCTGGGTGATGTCTTCGTAAATGCCGATGTAGTGGGTCAGCTCACGGTTGTCGCCGTAGACCTTGGAGATCGACAACTGGCCCCAGTACGGTTCTAGGTTTTTCCGGCGGCTTTTGAATTTGCCCTGCCAACTGTTGCTCTTGGCTAGCGCCGAGGGCGCGTCGAACAACAGTTCGCTGAGGTTCTCCAGCGCCGGCAGCTCGGACAGTCGCTGGCCGTGGACTTCCTCGGTGGTGTACTGGGTGATCGCGGTGAAGCTCGGGTTGACGTACTCGACCACGCCGTCGCAATTGACCAGCAAAAACGCGTTGGCGCTTTGCTCGACCGCACGCTGGAACAGGTGCAGGGCGCTGGTGGCGGTGCGGCGGTTGTGGTTGTTGATGACTTGCGCGAACTGGTCGGCCAACTCGCCGGCGAAAGCGATTTCATCGGACTGCCAGGCGCGAGTGACGCCGGTCTGCTCCAGGCACAACACGCCGACGACCTGGCCATCGACACGAATGCTGGCGTCGAGCATCGCGTTGACGTCGCGCGGGCGCAGGGCTTCGGCCATTTCGCGGGTACGCGGGTCACGCATCGCGTTGTGCGCATCGATGGCGCGGCTGCTCTGCAACGCTTCCATGTAATCGGGGAAGGTGCTGACGTCGATCACGTCCGGCAGGATGTATTCCTGCGTCGTGCGGTGGTACGCCGAGATCGGCACCAGTTGCTGGCCTTCGAGGTTCCACAGGCTGGCGCAGTCGATTTCATAGATATCACAGGCGCAGCGGGTGATCAGTTCGGCGGCTTCCTGCAAGGAATTGTGCGTGCTGTAGCGCTGACGGGCGAGCAGCAAAATCAAATCCTGCTGGGCGCGGACACGCTCCAGATGCAGCAGTTGTTCCTGCTGCGCGCGCTGGTTCAGTTCGAGGGCGATTTGCAGGCGCGAGTTCTGGGTTTCGAGATCGACCGAGGGTTGCAGCGGCGCATCGTCGAAGACGTCATCGACCGCCAGCAGATAGCCGCGCAGCAGGTGACGGTTGTGTTGTTTGTAGGCTTCGCCCAGTTCAAGAATATTCAGCGCGCCGGCCGGGGTGTGCAGGGTGTAACGCACCAGATAATGCGGGCTGGCGGCGAGTTGTTGCTGGATCGCGTCGTGCAGTTGATAGCGCGCTTCCGGCTCCATCAGGCTGGCGTAAGGCGAGCCGACCAGAGCGCACAGCTCGACAGCAGGCTGGCCGAACTGGCGTTCGCAATTCGGATCGAGAAAGAGCATCGCCCAACTGGCTTCATTCAAGCGCTCGAAACGCAGCATGCCGAGCCGCGAGGGCACAGGCAACTGCGTCACTACCTCGGCCACCATACGGCTGGCGGCATCGGGTTGGCTCTTCATGAAGGGAACTCGCTTGGAAATATGCTGAACGCGCCGGGCTCTCGCCCTCTTAAACGTTGCCTGCGGCAAGGTTGCATCATTGCAGCACTGACTGACAAGAGTGATGAAGGCCAAGTGCTATAAGAATATGTCGGCTGGAGTGAACATTTCTCCAGCGTCTATTTGAAAACAGCAAAAGATCGCAGCCAGCGTACGCATTTGCAGGGAAATACGATCCCTGTAGGAGCTGCCGAAGGCTGCGATCTTTTAAGGTTTAGCGCAGATCTATCGCAATCGACTGCAATGGCTCCCCATCGCGATCATGGTAATTCACCACAATCCGCTCCGCCTCGACCACCATGTGCGCGAAGTTATCCTGACTGATCACCTCGCTGGTCAACTCATGCACATAATCCCCCGCCGCCGTGCGCACCAACGGCTGATCCAGAATGAACGTGGACGCCTTGGCATACGGCAGCAGTTTGCTGTTGCACAGCGGCGATGACACCACGGTGTGCACTTCGAAATCAGGATCTTCACTGTGCGTGAGGCGCGCAGTCATCGACCCGTGCACGTCGCCGGAAATAAAGATGACATTGCTGATCCGCCGGGTACGAATGGTTTCCAGCAAGCGCAGACGCTGCTCCGGAAAAGCTTTCCACGCATCTTCGCCAAGGCCTTTGCCGTCCGGGTAGAACATCACGCTGGTGACCACGAATTTGACCCGCGCCGTGCTGTTGATCAGCCAGTCCAGCAGCGCTTGCTCCTGTTCGACGTCGAGGATGCGTCGATCATCGGCCGACAAGTTGCGTCGGGTGCGGCTATCGGTGACAAACCATTCGAGATCGCCGTCGCTGAATTGATACCAATAATGCTGGACAGATGAATGATCAACTTGGCCGTTAGTTGCCAAAGAACAGGCCGGGCTATGGCTGGCTTGATACAGTTCATAGGCTTTTGTTGCGTTGTTATATAGCGCGTCGTCACCTGCTCCGGCATTCGCCGGCCAGTTGTCCTCGATTTCATGGTCATCGAGAATCATATACGTCGAAGTCTCCGACATTAAGCGCTTTATGTTGGGTTGCGAAAAAGCTGCGCGGTACTTTGCGAGAATATCTTTGTATTCGTGATCAGGCGCAATCAAGTTGAGGTCGTCGACATAGATCTGATCGCCGGTCATCAACATTGCACTGATGGGTGGTTGTATCCCCTCAATCAATTGACGGATTGAAGCAAAGATTCGGTCACCCAACTGCGGCAGCACCGCAACCCCTGCCGTCATGCGCAGGTAACGGCACGAACCAACGATGTAGGCGCGCGGCTGCAATGGTTTGCTGGAGCGGGTGCGAAAACGGTGAGTCTCGCGCGGCCATTGCAGCGGTAGCTCGGCGACGCTGTCGACGGTGTGTACCGGACTCATCGGGCTGAACCAGCCGGTTTGATATTCGTATTCGGTGTTTTCAAGTAAGTTGTGAAGTGCGATCACATTGGACATGTCGCGAGATTCGTCGAGTTTGGCAAAAATGCCTTTAGTCCATTGTTGCGTGTCGCTGGCCCGATAACGAATGCCGGCGAACACCTGAAGATCTTTTTGAAACTCGCCGCGAATAAATATCCGCGCCTGGTTTGTTGTAACGTGGCCAATGATCGGGCCGATAGTCGGTTTTAACATGTTCGAATCCATTCGAATGAGTGTCAGATAAAACTAAAAGGTATTTTGACTGTGCTGTGCCAAGACTAGTTGGCGTTTGGATAAAAAGATCGGCACTAAGTTGACTCGGGCTGTAGCCGATGTCAGCGCAATGTGTGGGAAAAGTATAAGAGACGAATTTCAGGCAAAAAAAAGCCCCGTCAAACTGACGGGGTTGAGGTACGAGCGTGTGGCGCTCGAAAACGTGAAACACAAGCGGCCCTCCATTGCTGGAGGGCCACTTGGGATTACAGCAGGATGGTGCGGATGTCCGCCAGCAGGCTGCCCAGACGCTGGGTGAAGCGTGCGGCAGCGGCGCCGTTGATCACACGGTGATCGTAGGACAACGACAGCGGCAGCATCAGTTTCGGCTGGAAGGCTTTGCCGTCCCAGACTGGCTGGATGGTTGCCTTGGAAACACCGAGGATCGCCACTTCCGGCGCGTTGACGATCGGCGTGAAGCCGGTGCCGCCAATGTGGCCGAGGCTGGAAATGGTGAAGCAGGCGCCTTGCATGTCGTCAGCGGTGAGCTTCTTGTCGCGGGCCTTGGCGGCCAGCGCAGCGGCTTCGGCTGCCAGTTGCAACAGGCTCTTCTGGTCGACGTTCTTGATGACCGGTACCAGCAGGCCATCCGGGGTGTCGACGGCGAAGCCGATGTTGATGTACTTCTTGCGGATGATCGCCTTGCCGCTTGGCGCCAGCGAACTGTTGAAGTCCGGCAGCTCCTTGAGCATGTGCGCGCACGACTTGAGCAGCAGCGGCAGGATGGTCAGCTTGACGCCGGCCTTCTCTGCAACGGCTTTCTGCGCCACGCGGAAGGCTTCCAGCTCGGTGATATCAGCCGAATCGAACTGAGTCACGTGCGGGATGTTCAGCCAGCTGCGGTGCAGGCTCGACGCGCCGATCTGCATCAGGCGAGTCATCGGCACTTCTTCGATTTCGCCGAAACGGCTGAAATCGACGACCGGAATCGGCGGGATGCCCGCGCCACCGGTTGCGCCAGCAGCAGCGGCCGGGGCTTCCTTGGCCTTCTGCATCATCGCTTTGACGTAAACCTGCACGTCTTCTTTCAAGATACGACCGTGCGGGCCGCTGGCGCCGACAGCGTTCAGCTCGACGCCGAACTCGCGAGCCAGTTGACGCACGGCTGGGCCGGCGTGAACTTTGGCGCCCGGCTTGGCCGGAGCGGCGGCTGGAGCGGCAGCAGGTGCAGGCGCAGCGGCAGCCGGAGCAGCAGGTGCCGGAGCGCTCGGAGCAGCAGCGGCGGCAGCTGGCGCCGGAGCAGCAGCCGGGGCCGCGCCTTTGACTTTCAGCTTCAGAATCAGGTCGCCGGTACCGACTTCGTCATCCAGCTTGATGGAAACGCTTTCCACCACGCCAGTGGCAGGCGATGGAATTTCCATGCTCGCCTTGTCGGATTCCAGGGTGATCAGCGACTGGTCGGCTTCAACGGTATCGCCAGCCTTGACCAACACTTCGATGATCTTGGCTTTGCCCGACGAACCGATGTCCGGAACGTGGATGTCCTGAACGCTGTCAGCAACCGGAGCTGCTGGCGCGGCTGCCGGAGCAGGCGCAGCGGCGGCGGCCGGTGCAGCAGCCTGAGCCGGAGCGGCCGCAGCAGGGGCCGCAGCACCCGCCACTTCCAGATCCAGAATCAGGTCACCAGTGCCGACTTCGTCGTTGAGCTTGACGCTGATGGCCTTGACCACGCCAGCGGCAGGCGACGGGATTTCCATGCTCGCCTTGTCGGATTCCAGCGTGATCAGCGATTGATCAGCTTCGACGGTGTCGCCGACCTTGACCTGAATCTCGATGATCTGTGCCTTGCCCGACGAACCGATGTCCGGCACGTGCACTTGCTGAACCGAAGCGGCAGCAGGGGCAGCGGCTGGCGCGGCAGCAGCAGGAGCGGCGGCCGGTTTTTCTTCAGCCTTTTTAGCCGGTGCAGCAGCCGGAGCAGGGGCCGCTTCAGCGGCGCCCTCGACTTCCAGCTCAAGCAGTTCGTCGCCTTCTTTCAGACGGTCGCGCAGCTTCACTTTCAGGCTTTTGATGACGCCGGCTTTCGGGGCCGGCACTTCCATGCTGGCCTTGTCCGATTCCAGGGTCAGGATGCTCTGGTCGGCTTCGATACGGTCGCCGACCTTCACAAACAGTTCAATTACTTCACCTTCACCGCTGCCGATGTCAGGTACGCGAATGAGTTCGCTCACAAAATGTCTCCTCAGCAGTCCAGTGGGTTGCGTTTTTCCGGGTCGATGCCGAACTTGGTGATGGCTTCAGCCACAACCTTAGGTTCGATATCACCACGGTCAGCCAGTGCTTCCAGGGCTGCCAACACCACGAAATGACGGTCAACTTCGAAGAAATGACGCAGTTTCTTGCGGCTGTCGCTGCGGCCGAAACCGTCGGTGCCGAGGACTTTGAATTCCTTCGACGGTACCCACTGACGGATCTGCTCGGCGAACAGTTTCATGTAGTCGGTAGAGGCGATTACCGGACCTTTACGGCCGTTCAGGCACTCTTCGACGTAGCTCAGCTTAGGCTTCTGGCCCGGCTTCAGACGGTTGCTGCGCTCGACAGCGAGGCCGTCGCGACGCAGTTCGTTGAAGCTGGTAACGCTCCAGACGTCAGCGCCAACGTTGAACTCTTCACGCAGAATCTTCGCCGCTTCACGGACTTCACGCAGGATGGTGCCGGAGCCCATCAGCTGGACGTGGTGCGCCGCATCGCGGGTGTCTTCTTCGAGCAGGTACATGCCTTTCTTGATGCCTTCTTCGGCACCGGCCGGCATGGCTGGCTGCTGGTACGACTCGTTCATCACGGTGATGTAATAGAAGATGTCCTGTTGCTCTTCGGTCATCTTCTTCATGCCGTCCTGAATGATCACCGCCAGCTCGTAGCCGTAGGTTGGATCGTAGGTGCGGCAGTTCGGGATGGTCGCGGCCAGCAGGTGGCTGTGACCGTCTTCGTGTTGCAGACCTTCACCGTTCAGGGTGGTACGGCCGGCGGTGCCGCCGATCAGGAAGCCACGGGTACGGCTGTCGCCAGCGGCCCAGGCCAGGTCACCAATACGCTGGAAGCCGAACATCGAGTAGAAGATGTAGAACGGCAGCATCGGCTGGTTGTGACTGGAGTACGAAGTACCGGCGGCGATGAACGAGCTCATGGCGCCTGCTTCGTTGATGCCTTCTTCAAGGATCTGACCTTTCTGGTCTTCCTTGTAGAACATCACCTGGTCTTTATCGACTGGCTCGTAGAGCTGGCCGACGGACGAGTAGATACCGAGCTGACGGAACATGCCTTCCATACCGAAAGTACGGGCTTCGTCCGGGATGATCGGAACGATGCGCGGGCCGATTTCCTTGTCCTTGACCAGTTGCGCGAGGATCCGCACGAAGGCCATGGTGGTGGAAATTTCACGGTCGCCGGAACCGTCAAGGATGGCCTTGAGGGTGTCCAGATCCGGCGTCGGCACGCTGAAGCTTTGTGCGCGGCGCTGTGGCACGAAACCGCCCAGTGCAGTGCGACGCTCGCTGAGGTAGCGGGCTTCGGCGCTGTTTGGCTCTGGCTTGAAGAACGGCAGGTTCTCCAACTCTTCGTCCTTGACCGGGATGTCGAAACGATCGCGGAACAACTTCAGGCTGTCGACGTCGACTTTCTTGGTGTTGTGCGCAGTGTTTTTCGCTTCGCCGGCACCGGTGCCATAACCTTTGATGGTCTTGGCGAGGATGACGGTTGGTTGTTCTTTGTGGTTGACCGCTTCGTGGTACGCCGCATAGACCTTGTACGGGTCGTGGCCGCCACGGTTGAGTTTCCAGATCTCGTCGTCGGACAGATCAGCAACCATCGCCTTGAGTTCTGGCGTGTTGAAGAAGTGCTCGCGAACGAACGCGCCGTCTTTGGCTTTGTAGTTCTGGTACTCGCCGTCGATGACTTCGTCCATGCGACGTTGCAGGATGCCGTCGACGTCTTTGGCCAGCAGTGGGTCCCAGAAACGGCCCCAGATGACTTTGGTCACGTTCCACTGAGCACCGCGGAACACGCCTTCGAGTTCCTGGATGATCTTGCCGTTGCCGCGAACCGGGCCGTCGAGGCGCTGCAGGTTGCAGTTGATGACGAAGATCAGGTTGTCCAGCTTCTCGCGGCCGGCCAGGGAGATGGCGCCCAGGGATTCCGGCTCGTCGCACTCGCCGTCGCCCAGGAAGCACCAGACTTTCTGTTTGCCCGGCTGGATGAAACCGCGGTGTTCCAGGTACTTCATGAAACGTGCCTGGTAGATCGCTTGAATCGGACCCAGACCCATCGATACGGTCGGGAACTGCCAGAAGTCAGGCATCAGCCAAGGGTGCGGGTAGGACGACAGGCCCTGACCGTCGACTTCCTGGCGGAAGTTGTTCATCTGGTCTTCGGTGATGCGGCCTTCCATGAACGCACGGGCGTAAACGCCTGGCGAGGTGTGGCCCTGGAAGTAGATCAGGTCGCCGCCGTGTTCGTCGGTCGGGGCCTGGAAGAAGTAGTTGAAGCCGATGTCATACAGGGTCGCACTGGAAGCGAAGCTGGAGATGTGACCACCGAGGTCGGAATCTTTCAGGTTCGTACGCATTACCATGGCCATCGCGTTCCAGCGTACCAACGAGCGAATGCGGCGTTCCATGAACAGGTCGCCAGGCATGCGTGCTTCGTGGGTTACCGGGATGGTGTTGCGGTAAGGCGTGGTGATGGCGTAAGGGAGCTGCGAACCGCTGCGGGTTGCCAGTTCACCCATACGGGTCATCAGATAGTGAGCACGGTCTTCGCCTTCTTTGTCGAGAACCGATTCCAGGGCGTCCAGCCATTCCTGGGTTTCGACGGGATCGAGGTCTTGCATGGCTTGCTCCAGGGCGGAAAGGCTTCCAGAATCGGTTGCCTGAGTTTGCGACTGGCCTTGTGGGCAGACGATTTAAAATTCTTGGATTGCCGACAGGTTGTTCCGGCGGCGTGTAGTTTTACTACAAATCTTTGAGCATTTCAGCCTTTCGGATGTATAGACGAGTAGTAAAACTACAGATGAAAGGCTTGTGGCCTCTGACTGCGTTGTGAGAATAATCGTTAAGGTTGGTCGATTACCATCCGTAAAAGGTGAAACTTTGATGCTGGATGCTAAAGAAGAAGAAATTTCAGCTATTTCTAACTTTTGTTCGACAGTCCTTCAGGTAGCGGGTTTTCACCATTCACTACAAGCGGCTGATTACACGCCGATCAAGGATAGACCATGACCCTGCCCGTGCTTGCCGAACTGCCTGCCATCCTCCTGCCGTTGGTCACTCGATCCGAACAGTCGTTCCGTACGGCCGTCGCCGAACTGGAAGACGATCACGGCTTCTCGACCTGGACGCCAGAACGCTGGGCGCAATTCGCCCGCGTCACCGCTGCCAGCGAGTTCGTCATTGAACAGAGCGTTCGTGACCCTTTGATGTTGCTCGCGCTGGTGCAGTCTGGCGAACTCGACCGGCCGTTCGCACCGGGTGAATTGTGTGCGCAGATTTCCGCTGCGGTGAACGCGGCACAGACCGAAGACGAACTCGGTCGCGCCCTGCGTCGTCAACGGGCGCGCCATCAAGTACGGATCATCTGGCGTGACCTTACCCGTCAGGCTGATCTGGTGCAGACCTGCCGCGATCTCTCGGACATGGCCGACGCCACCATCGATCAAGCCTATCAATGGTTGTACAGCCGCCATTGCGAACAATTCGGCACGCCGACCGGCCGCCGCAGCGGTGAGCCGCAGCCCATGGTCATCCTTGGCATGGGCAAGCTCGGCGCGGTCGAGCTGAACCTGTCTTCCGACATCGATTTGATTTTTGCCTACCCCGAGGGCGGCGAAACGGTGGGCGTGAAACGCTCGCTGGATAATCAGGAGTTTTTCATTCGTCTCGGCCAGCGCCTGATCAAGGCGCTGGATCCGATGACCGTCGACGGCTTTGTGTTTCGCGTCGACATGCGCCTGCGCCCGTACGGTTCGTCCGGCGCGCTGGTGCTGAGCTTCAATGCGCTGGAGCAGTATTACCAGGATCAGGGCCGCGACTGGGAACGCTACGCGATGATCAAGGCGCGGGTGGTGGCCGGCGATCAGGTCGCGGGCGCGCAGTTGCTCGACATGCTGCGGCCATTTGTCTATCGGCGTTACCTGGACTTCTCGGCGATCGAAGCGCTGCGCACCATGAAGCAGCTCATCCAGCAGGAAGTGCGGCGCAAGGGCATGGCCGACAATATCAAGCTCGGCTCCGGCGGGATTCGTGAGGTCGAGTTTATTGCTCAGGCCTTTCAGTTGATCCACGGTGGCCGCGACCTGAGTCTGCAACAGCGTCCTCTATTAAAGGTGTTGAGCACGCTGGAAGGGCAGGGTTATCTGCCGCCGGCGGTGATCAGCGAGTTGCGTGAAGGTTACGAATTTCTGCGTTACACCGAGCATGCGATTCAAGCGATTGCCGACCGTCAGACGCAGATGCTGCCGGACGGCGCGCAGGATCAGGCGCGCATTGCTTTCATGCTCGGCTTTACCGATTGGGACGCTTTCCACGAGAAGCTGATGTTCTGGCGCGGCCGCGTCGCCTGGCACTTTGCGCAGGTGATTGCCGATCCCGACGAGGAAGAAGGCACCGAAAGCGAAGTGGTGGTCGGCGGTGAATGGTTGCCGTTGTGGGAAGAGGAGCAGGACGAAGAGGCGGCTTGCCGACAGCTGGAAGAGGGCGGTTTCGCTGATGCCAGCAAAGCCCTGAAGGCACTGGCCGGTTTGCGCGGCAGCCCGCAATTGCGCGCGATGCAGCGATTGGGGCGTGAGCGCCTTGATGCGTTTATTCCGCGCCTGTTGGCGCAAGCGGTTGAGCATGCCAACCCCGATCTGGTGCTTGAGCGCGTATTGCCGCTGGTGGAAGCGGTCGCTCGGCGTTCGGCTTATCTGGTCTTGCTCACGGAAAACCCCGGTGCGCTGCGCCGCTTGCTGACGTTGTGCGCGGCGAGCCCGTGGATTGCTGAGCAGATCACTCGCTTCCCGCTGCTGATGGATGAATTGCTTAACGAAGGGCGTTTGTTCAAGCCGCCCCTGGCACCGGAATTGGCCGCCGAATTGCGCGAGCGGCTGACGCGAATCCCCGAAGACGACCTCGAACAACAAATGGAAGCCCTGCGTCATTTCAAATTGGCGCACCGCTTGCGCGTCGCCGCCTCGGAAATCGCCGGCAGCCTGCCGTTGATGAAGGTCAGCGATTACCTGACCTGGCTCGCTGAGGCGATTCTGGAGCAAGTGCTGGCCCTGGCCTGGCGCCAGACCGTGGCCAAACACGGCACGCCGCTGCGCACCGACGGCACCATGTGCGATCCCGGCTTCATCATTGTCGGTTACGGGAAAGTCGGCGGGCTGGAACTGGGGCATGGTTCCGATCTGGATCTGGTGTTTATCCACGACGGTGATCCACAGGCGGAAACCGACGGCGCCAAGCCGATTGATGGCGCGCAGTTCTTTACCCGACTGGGGCAGCGGATCATTCACTTGCTGACGGCGCAGACCAACTCTGGCCAGTTGTATGAAGTGGATATGCGTCTGCGGCCGTCCGGTGCGTCCGGGCTGTTGGTGAGTTCGCTCGGCGCGTTTGCTCGTTATCAAGAAAATGAAGCGTGGACGTGGGAGCATCAGGCCCTGGTGCGGGCGCGGGTACTGGTCGGCAGTCAGGATGTTGGCAAAGCGTTCGAGAAGGTTCGCGCGCAGGTGTTGGGCAAATCCCGTGATCTGGCGAAGTTGCAACAGGAAGTCAGCGAGATGCGCGCGAAGATGCGCGACAACCTCGGCACCAAGAGCACCGCGGCCGGCACCGCGGCGAATGCCTTCGACGCCACGGCGCCGTTCGACCTCAAGCAGGACGCCGGAGGTATCGTCGATATTGAATTTATGGTGCAATACGCGGCCCTGGCGTGGTCGCACAACCACCCGCCATTGCTGCGCTGGACCGATAACATCCGCATCACGGAAGAGCTGGAACACGAAGGGCTGATGCCTGCCGAAGATGCCAGCCTGTTGCGCGAGGCCTACAAAGCCTACCGCTCCGCCGCCCACCGGCAGGCCTTGCAGAAGGACCCGGGGGTGATTGCAGGCGACCAGTTTGTCGAAGAACGGCGACAGGTGTTGCGGATCTGGAAAGAGATGGGGCTAAGCTGAAACCGCCAATGAAGGCGACGAAATTCAAAAGGTGGGAGAGAGCCTGCTCGCGAAAGCGGAGTGTCAGGCAACATCGATGTTGAATGTGCCGGCCTCTTCGCGAGCAGGCTCACTCCTACAATAGATCTGCGCTGACATGCAGATGTTGGAGTGAGCGCAAAACCTGTGGGAGCGAGCCTGCTCGCGAAGGCGGATTGTCAGGCAACATCGATGTTGAATGTGCCGGCCCCTTCGCGAGCAAGCCCGCTCCCACAATAGATCTGCGGTAAATCGCAGATGTTGGAACGGATGCAAAACCCTGTGGGAGCGAGCCTGCTCGCGAAGGCGGAGTGTCAGGCAGCATCGATGTTGGATGTGCCGGCCCCTTCGCGAGCAAGCCCGCTCCCACAGTGATCTGCGCTGAAATGCAGATGTTGGAACGGACGCAAAACCCTGTAGGAGCGAGCCTGCTCGCAAAGGCGGATTGTCAGGCGACATCGATGTTGGATGTGCTGGCCTCTTCGCGAGCAGGCTCACTCCTACAATAGATTTGCGGTAAATCGCAGATGTTGGAACGGATGCAAAACCCTGTGGGAGCTGGCTTGCCAGCGATAGCGGAGTATCAGACGACAATAATGTTGAATGTGAAGACCCCATCGCGAGCAGGCTCGCTCCCACAGTAGATCTACAGTATTTGTAGAATTCTCGAGGCGGGGAGGCGTAATTGCCTCCCCGGTTCGTTTTTGGAAACCACATGAATATTCTGATCGTTGGGCCCAGTTGGGTCGGTGACATGGTGATGGCGCAGACACTGTTTCAGTGTCTCAAACAACGCCACCCGCAATGCGAAATCGACGTGCTGGCCCCCGAGTGGAGCCGGCCGATCCTTGAGCGCATGCCCGAAGTGCGCCAGGCCTTGAGCTTCCCGCTCGGCCACGGCGCGCTGGAATTGGCGACGCGTCGGCGCATCGGCAAATCCCTGCGCGGTCAGTACGATCAGGCGATCCTGCTGCCCAACTCGCTGAAATCGGCGCTGGTGCCGTTCTTCGCCGGCATCCCGAAACGCACCGGCTGGCGTGGCGAATTCCGTTACGGCTTGCTCAACGACGTGCGCACCCTCGACAAAGAACGCTATCCGCTGATGATCGAGCGTTTCATGGCTTTGGCCTATGAGCCGAACGTCGAGCTGCCGAAACCCTATCCACGCCCAAGCCTGCAAATCGACTCGGTCACCCGCGAAGCCGCGCTGGCCAAGTTCGGCCTGAGCCTTGATCGCCCGGTGTTGGCCCTGTGCCCCGGCGCCGAGTTCGGCGAGTCCAAACGCTGGCCGTCCGAGCATTACGCCAAAGTCGCCGAAGCGCGTATCCGCGAAGGCTGGCAAGTGTGGCTGTTCGGCTCGAAAAACGATCACGCGGTCGGCGAAGACATTCGCGCCCGATTGATCCCGGGCCTGCGCGAAGAATCGGTCAACCTCAGCGGCGGCACCTCGCTGGCCGAGGCCATTGACCTGATGTCCTGCGCCGATTCCGTGGTGTCCAACGACTCCGGCCTGATGCACGTCGCCGCCGCGCTGAACCGTCCATTGGTCGCGGTCTACGGCTCGACCTCGCCGGGCTTCACCCCGCCGTTGGCCGAGCACGTCGAAGTGGTGCGTCTGGGTCTCGATTGCAGCCCATGCTTCGACCGTACCTGCCGCTTCGGCCATTACAACTGCCTGCGCCAGCTGATGCCGGAAGCGGTCAACGATGCCTTGCAAAAATTGCAGGGCTCCGTGGTCGAGGTTCATTAAGTTGCGGGTACTGTTGATCAAGACTTCATCGCTGGGCGACGTGATTCATGCGTTGCCGGCGCTGACTGACGCCGCCAGGGCGATCCCCGGGATCAAATTCGACTGGATCGTTGAAGAAGGCTTCGCCGAGATTCCGACCTGGCACCCGGCCGTCGACAAAGTGATTCCGGTGGCGATCCGCCGCTGGCGCAAAAATATCTGGAAAACCATCACCAGCGGCGAGTGGAAACGCTTCAAACAAAGCGTGCGCGCGAACAAATATGACTTGGTGATCGACGCCCAAGGCTTGCTGAAAAGTGCCTGGCTGACCCGCTACGTCAAAGCGCCGGTGGCCGGACTCGACAAAGGTTCGGCCCGTGAGCCGATGGCCGCGCGTTTTTACGATCGCAAACTGGCCGTGGCCCGTGGGCAACATGCCGTCGAACGCGTGCGCCAACTGTTCGCCATTGCCCTCGGTTACGACCTGCCAAAAGGCTTGGGTGACTACGGCCTCAACGTCGAGCGTCTGGTCGAACTGCCACGCAAAAACGCCTTCGTAGTATTCCTGCACGGCACCACGTGGGACACCAAACACTGGCCGGAAAGCTATTGGCGCGAATTGACTGAGCGCGTCGGTTACCTCGGCGTCGGCATCAAACTGCCGTGGGGCAACCCGCAGGAAAAGGCCCGCGCCGAACGCATCGCCGCCGGTTTCAAACATGCCGAAGTGCTGCCGAAACTCAATCTGGCCGGCGTCGGCAAAGTCCTCGCCGGGGCGCAAGCCTGCGTGGCGGTGGACACCGGCCTCGGCCATTTGGCAGCGGCGCTGGACGTGCCGACCATTTCGCTGTTCGGCCCGACCAATCCGGGCCTGACCGGCGCCTACGGCAAATTGCAGATTCACTTGGCCAGCGACTTCCCGTGCGCGCCGTGCCTGCAAAAGAAATGTACCTATCAACCGACCGCGCAGGATGCCCGTCAGTTTGACCTGAAGCGTGAACAGCCTCTGTGCTTTACGCGTCTGAACCCCGAGCGTGTCGCCAGCCGACTGAGCACGTTGTTAATGGCTGAGGAGCTGCGCTGATGCAATTGGCATTCGTCCTGTACAAATATTTCCCGTTCGGTGGCTTGCAGCGCGACTTCATGCGCATCGCCCTCGAATGTCAGAAACGCGGTCATCAAATTCGCGTCTACACGCTGATCTGGGAAGGCGACGTGCCGCCCGGTTTTGAAGTGCTGGTGGCCCCGGTGAAAGCCTTCTTCAATCATCGTCGCAACGAAAAACTCAGTGCGTGGATGGCAGCGGATCTGGCCAAGCGCCCGGTTGATCGCCTGATCGGCTTCAACAAGATGCCCGGTCTGGACGTTTATTACGCCGCCGACGGCTGCTTCGAAGACAAGGCGCAGAACCTGCGCAATTCGCTGTACCGCCGCTGGGGCCGCTATCGCCACTTCGCCGAATACGAGCGCGCGGTGTTCGCCAAAGATGCGAAGACTGAAGTGCTGATGATTTCCGAAGTGCAGCAGCCGTTGTTCATCAAGCATTACGACACGCCGCTTGAGCGCTTCCACTTGCTGCCACCGGGCATCGCCCAGGATCGCCGCCGTCCAGCGGACGCTGACGAAATTCGCGCCGGTTTCCGCGCCGAATTCAATTTGAAGGATGACGAGCTGCTGCTGGTGCAGATCGGTTCCGGCTTCAAGACCAAGGGCGTTGATCGCAGCCTGAAAGCACTGGCCGCATTGCCCGCCGAACTGAAGAAGCGCACCCGGCTGTTTGTAATCGGCCAGGATGACCCCAAATTATTCCAGATGCAGAGCGCGACGTTGGGTCTGGGCGATAACGTCACGTTCCTCAAAGGGCGCAGCGATATCCCGCGTTTCCTGCTCGGCGCTGATCTGTTGATCCACCCGGCGTACAACGAAAACACCGGTACCGTATTGCTTGAAGCGCTGGTTGCCGGGTTGCCGGTGCTGGTCAGCGCGGTCTGCGGTTACGCCCATTACATCGCCGAGGCCGACGCCGGGCGAGTGCTGGACGAACCGTTCGATCAGGCGCAGTTGACGCAATACCTGACTGACATGTTGAAAGACGACGCTGCACGCGCGGCCTGGAGCCGCAATGGTCTGGCCTTCGCCGAGACGGCCGACCTCTACAGCATGCCGCAACACGCGGCCGATGTGATTCTGGCGGAGCACGCTTAATGAAGTTGATGCTGGCTGAACCGTTCAAAAGCCTTTGGGCCGGACGCGACCCGTTCGCCGAAGTCGAAGGCTTGCAGGGCGAGGTATACCGCGAGCTGGAAGCACGCCGGACACTGCGCACGGAAGTCGACGGCAACGGATTTTTTGTGAAGATCCACCGTGGCATCGGCTGGGGCGAAATCTTCAAAAATCTGCTGACTGCCAAGCTGCCGGTACTCGGCGCGGGTCAGGAGTGGAAGGCTATCCAGCGTTTGCAGGAAGTCGGCGTGCCGACCATGACCGCCGTTGCGTACGGCGAGAAGGGCAGCAACCCGGCGGATCAGCACTCGTTCATCGTCACTGAAGAACTGGCGCCGACCGTCAGTCTCGAAGACTTCAGCATCGACTGGATCAAGCAGCCGCCGGAGCCAACGCTCAAGCGCGCGCTGATCGCCGAAGTCGCGCGCATGACCGGCATGATGCACCGCGCCGGCGTCAACCATCGCGACTGCTACATCTGCCACTTCCTGCTGCACACCGATAAACCGGTGACGGCAGAAGATTTCAAACTCTCGGTGATTGACCTGCACCGTGCTCAGACCCGCGCGAAAATCACCCAGCGCTGGCGCAATAAGGATCTGGCCGCGCTGTACTTTTCCGCGCTGGACATCGGTCTGACTCGCCGCGACAAGCTGCGTTTCCTCAAGGATTATTTCCAGCAACCGCTGCGGCAGATTCTCGCCGAAGAAGCGCCGTTGCTGAGCTGGCTCGAAGGCAAGGCCAACAAGCTCTATGCGCGTAAACAGCGCTACGGGGATGCGCTCTGATGGCGGGCTGGATTCTGGAACCGCAATACAGTGAACTCGCCGAAGATTTTGGCAGCCTCGAAGCGGTGTTCGCCCTGCAAGGCGAACGGCTGACTCGCGATCCGCTGTCGGAAGTCGTCCGGGTCGAGCGCAACGGCGTCAACTATTACGTCAAACGCTACGTCGGCGCCGGTAAAGGCTTGCGCCGTTACCTCGGCAAGCCGCGCGTGAAGATGGAATGGCAGAACCTCAAGCGCTTCGCCAAGTGGGGCATTCCCACCGCCGAAGTGGTGGCCTGGGGTCTGGAGCGACGTGGCGCGGCGTACGACCGTGGCGCGATGATCACCCGCGAACTGCCGCGCACCGAGGATCTCTCGGCGCTGGCTGAGCGCAACGATCCGAAACTCAAGGATCGCGCCTGGGTCGATGGTGTCAGCCGGCAACTGGCCGCTTACACGCGGACCATGCACGATCACCGCTTCACCCATAACGATCTGAAGTGGCGCAACCTGCTGATCGACGATCAGGCGCAGTTGTTTTTGATCGACTGCCCGAACGGCGATTTCTGGCGCGGTTTCTGGCTCAAGTACCGCATCACCAAGGATCTGGCCTGCCTCGACAAGGTCGCCAAATATCACCTGTCGAACACCCAGCGCCTGCGCTTTTATCTGCAATACCGTGGGCGTGATCGCCTGAATGCCGCTGACAAGAAGCGCATTCGCCACGTGGTGAGATTTTTCGAGGGACGCGAATGACTGATTTTCTGGCCGCTGAAGACCGTGCGCTGCTTGAGCGCCATGGCCTCGGCACCTTCGACGCGCTCTGGGCCAAACAGCTTGAAGCGGTGGACGAGCCGAACACCGACGGTGGCGGCTGGAGCAGCGTGTTTCGCCTGGAGCTGGAGGGGCACGCCTACTACCTCAAGCGCCAGAGCAATTACCTGACGCGCACCTTGCACGCGCCGTTCGGTGAGCCGAGTTTTGCCCGCGAATTTCGCAATATCAGCCGTTACAACAAGCTCGGTATCCCGGCGCTGCAAGCGGCGTTCTTCGGCCAGCGCAAGGTCGACGGCGAAGTCCGCGCGATCCTGCTGACCCGCGCCCTCGATGGCTGGGATGATCTCGATTCGTTGTTGCAGCGCTGGTCGGAACTGACCGCCGCGCAGCAATCGGCGATCCTCAAGGCCTGTGGGCAACTGGCGCGGCTGCTGCACGGTCTGCGTCAGGTGCACGGCTGTTTTTACCCGAAACATATTTTTTTGCAGGCCGACGGCGATGAATATCGCGCGCAGTTGATCGATCTGGAGAAAACCCGGCCACTGCTGTGGGGCATGCGCGATCGGGTCAAGGATCTGGAACCGCTGGTGCGCCGCGCGCCGCAATGGAACGAGGCGCAACTGCGCGAGCTGCTTGCGGCCTATGTCGATCAGCCGGTCGACAGTTCGCTGGTCAACGCCTGGGTTACGCGGCTGACCGCGCGGCGCAGTCGCAAGGAGACTCGCTGATGCAGTTGTCCGACCTGAAAAACGCCGGGCGCACGCCGAGTCTGCCGTTGACGATTTCCCTGGCCGATGCCGCCGGGCCTGCCGATTTGCAGTTGCTGAGTCTGCTGCGGGTGCTGCCGGGGCAGCGTTATGTCGGTGCCGGTGTGTGGCGCGGTCGGCCAGTGCTGGCGAAATTGCTGGTCGGCAGCAAAGCGGCGCGGCATTTTCAGCGTGAACTCAATGGCGTGAAGCTGCTGGCGGCACAAGGCCTGACCACGCCGCTGCTGCTTGCCGATGGCTTGAAGGACGGCGAGGGCGGCTGGCTGCTGTTCGAATTCCTCGAAGACGCTGAAAGCCTTGGCGATGCCTGGCAACAGGTCGAGTCGTTGCCGGTGCTGGCGGATGAACAATCGGCGGTGTTGGGCGACGCACTCGGCGCGATTGCGCAGTTGCATAGCAAAGGCCTGTGGCAGGAAGACCTGCACCTCGACAATCTGCTGCGCCATGGCGGCCAGTTGTATCTGATCGACGGTGCCGGCATCTGCGCGGAAACCGCCGGTCAGCCGTTGTCGCGGCAGAAAGTGCTGGAAAATCTCGGGGTGTTTTTCGCCCAGTTGCCCAAGGCGCTGGAGCCGTTTACCGAAGAATTGCTGGTGTATTACCTGCTGAGCAACGGCGAACACGCGTTGCCGCTGGAAGCGTTGCAGAAGCAGATCGACAAAGTGCGCGCCTGGCGTCTGCGCGATTACCTGATCAAGGTCGGTCGCGAGTGCACGCTGTTTGCCGTGCAGCGCGGAGCATTCGCGCTACGTGCTATTCGTCGCGAAGAAGAGGCGGCGATGGTGCCGGTGCTGGAACAGGCCGATGCGCTGCTCGATCAGGGCCATTTGTACAAAACCGGCGGCGCGGCGAGCGTCGGCAAGGTTGAAGTGGCCGGGCGCAAACTGGTGATCAAGCGCTACAACATCAAGAATTTTGCTCATTGGCTCAAACGCTTCTGGCGCCCGAGCCGCGCCTGGCATTCATGGCGTGAAGGTAATCGTCTGGCGTTCCTCGGCATCGCCACGCCGAAGCCGCTGGCCGTGCTGGAAAAACGCTTTCTGTGGCTGCGCAGCCGCGCCTATCTGATCACCGAATACCTGCCAGGCCCGGACATCATCGAGCGCTTTGCGCCGTATGTTGAAAACGGCAACGCGCCGGAATCCGAGTTGCAGGCGCTGGATCAACTGTTCGCCCGCCTGATCGCCGAACGCATCAGTCATGGCGATTTCAAGGGCCATAACCTGTTCTGGCAGGACGATCGCTGGGCGCTGATCGATCTCGACTCAATGTGCCAACACCGCTCCCTCGGCAGCTTCGCCCCGGCCTACGCCCGCGACCGCGCACGGTTCATGCGCAACTGGCCCGAGAGCAGCGCGCTGTATCAAGTGATTGATCAGCGTTTGCCGAAAAGTATTGATCGAGTCTGAGGACTTAAAAGATCGCAGCCTTCGGCAGCTCCTACATTTGGAATGCGATTTCCTGTAGGAGCTGCCGAAGGCTGCGATCTTTTGATCCTCACCGCTGTTCGGCAAATAGCTCTGGGTCATTCCCGCCACGTTTACGCTATAATCCCGCCCTTTAGCTGTCTCTCGCCCGGTGCGAGGGCACTTCAATTTTCAAGGCGCCTTGCGCCTGCATGCAGACTAAAGAGGCTAGACCCCTGTGGCATTGACGATTCTTGGCCTGTCCGGCGCCCTTAGCCATGATCCTTCAGCAGCCTTGTACATCGACGGCAAGTTGGTGGCGGCGGCTGAGGAAGAGCGCTTCGTACGCGATAAGCATGCAAAGAACCGCATGCCCTACGAATCGGCGAAGTTCTGCCTTGAGCAGGCTGGCATCAAGCCGTCCGACGTTGACGTGGTAGCGATTCCGTTCGCACCGATCAGCCTGTTCGGTGAGGCGCGCTGGCACTACGCCAAGCGCTACTGGTATGCACCGGATCGCGCTCTTGACGCGATTCTGATGGGCAACCGCCGCTACAAGCGCTATCGCAACAAGATCGTCTGGTGCCTGGAGCAACTGGGTTTTGATCCGAAAAAGATCAAGATCGAGCCGGTCGAGCACCACCTGGCTCACGCCTCCAGCGCCTACCACTGCTCGGGTTTCCAAGAGAAAACCGCGATCCTCGGCATCGACGGCAAGGGTGAGTACGCCACGACCTTCTTCGGTTACGGCGAAAACGGCAAGATCCACAAGATCAAGGAATTCTTCGATCCGGACTCCCTCGGCGGCCTGTACGGCGCGATCACCGAGTTCCTCGGTTTCGAGATGCTCGACGGCGAGTTCAAGGTCATGGGCATGGCGCCGTACGGCGACGCCAGCAAATATGATTTCTCGCGTCTGGCCTCGTTCGAGAACGGCGAGCTGGTGATCAACACCGACTACGCCAACGTGATCGGCCTGCGTCGCTACAAAGAGAAGGGCAAAGGCTTCTACTTCTCGCCGAAGCTGATCGAATGGCTCGGCCCGAAACGCGAAGGCGACATCGCCGACGAGCCATACATTCACTACGCCGCGAGCATGCAAGCGCTGTTCGAAAAGATCTCGCTGCAGATGATCGACCACTACCTGGGCGACATCCTCAAGGAAACCGGCAAACTCGCGTTCGCCGGCGGCTGTGCGTTGAACGTCAAGCTCAACCAGAAAATCATCGCCCGCGATGACGTTAAAGAATTGTTCGTACAACCTGCGTCCGGCGATGCCGGCACCGCTGTTGGCGCCGCCGCTTACGTGTCGCACGCCCGTGGCGTACCGGTCGAGAAGATGGAACACGTCTACCTCGGCCCGTCGTACAGCAACGAAGACGTGATCGCCGCGTGCGCCCGTCACGAGAACAAGCCGACCTGGCGCAAGCTCGACAACATGCCGGAGCAGATCGCCAAGATCATGGTCGATGGCAACCCGGTGGCCTGGTTCCAGGGCCGCATGGAGTTCGGTCCGCGCGCACTCGGTGGTCGTTCGATCATCGGTTGCCCGAGCATTCCCGGCGTGGCAGACCGCATCAACCACCAGATCAAGTTCCGCGAGCGCTGGAGGCCTTTCTGCCCGTCGATGCTCGACACCGTTGCGCCACAGATGATCAAGATCGATCACCCGGCGCCGTTCATGACCTTCACTTTCGAAGTCGCGGATGAGTGGAAAACCCGTGTGCCGGAAGTCGTCCATGAAGACGGTACGTCCCGTGCCCAGGTGCTCAAGCGCGAATACAACCCGCGCTACTACGACATGATGAAAGCGCTGGAAGTCCTCACCGGCAACGGCGTGTCGCTGAACACCTCGCTCAACCGTCGTGGCGAACCGATGATCTGCTCGCCGACCGACGCGCTGAACATGTTCTTCGGCTCCGATCTGCAGTACCTGATCATGGAAGACATTCTGGTGGTCAAAGAGGGCGCAAACGCTTATGACTCGCTCGGCTGAACGCCATGTGTTGCAGTTCTGTCACGGCTATGACGGGCCGTTCCTCGACTGCGCACGGCAGTACGCCAGCCTGTTCGCGGGCACCGGTTATCGGGTGACCACGGTCTTTCTGACCGGGGCCGCTGATAGCGAGGTGGCCGCAGCGTGTGCCTCCGATGAAGTGTTGTTCATGGAATACAGCTCCAAGGCCATTCGTGGCCTGAAGCTGGGCGCCATCGGCGATCTGCGCAAGATCGCCGCTTCACGCAATTTCAGTTTCTGCATCGCCCATCGTTTCAAGCCGATCTACATCGCCTTGCTCGGCACGTCGCTGCCGGTGATTGGCGTGCATCACGCGTTTGGTGATTACCAACGCCGTACGCGCAAACTGTTCGCGCACATTTTCCGTAAACGTCTGAGCCTGCTCGGTGTGTCCGATGCGGTGCGCGACGACATGCGTCGTTGCCTGCCGAAGTGGCCGCAAGCGCGGATTCAGACGCTGTACAACCGTATCGATCTGCCTGCGCTGCAATTTGCTCAGGTGTCCGCCCGCGAAGCCCGCGAGACCTTGGGGCTGGCGGCGGATGCGTGGATTGTCGGCAACGTTGGTCGACTGCACCCGGACAAGGATCAGGCGACATTGCTGCGAGGTTTCGCCGCCGCGCTGCCGGGGTTGCCCGAGAACAGCCAACTGGTGATTCTCGGCAAGGGCCGTCTGGAACAGGATCTCAAAGAGCTGGCGCTAGAGCTGGGTATCGGCGATCGCGTGCTGTTCCTCGGTCAGGTGCCGGACGCACGCAATTACTTCCGCGCCTTCAATGTTTTCGCGCTGAGCTCCGATCACGAACCGTTCGGCATGGTGCTGCTGGAGGCCATGGCCGCCGGCGTGCCGTTGCTGGCCACCGCATGTGGCGGGGCGAAGGAAGTCGTCGAAGGCGTGGGCATTCTGTTCTCGCTGGGCGATGCCGAGCGTCTAGCCCAAGGCTTGCAACATTTGGCCGGTATGGATGATCAACAGCGCCATCAGTGCGCCGAGATGATGCTCGAACGTCTGCGTGAGCAATTCTCCGACCGTGCGGTGCGCGACACCTTCTGGCGTCTGCCGCAAGTTATCGATCTGGCACCGAGGGGCTGATGCTCAACCGATTCCAAGGCTGGCGCGAACGTGGCTGGTCGCCCGTTGACGCCTCGACCTATGCAACCACCTGGCAGCGCTTCGGCGGCAGTGTCGCCACGCATCCGCTGGTGGTTGAGCGTCTGGCCGATCTGGCCGGCATCCCGGTGCGCTATCTGGCCTGGGAGCAGCAAGGCGAAATCAAAGCGGCGATCCCGACCTGGGGCCGTGATCTCGCGCTGTCCAAGGACGTGCTCAAGCGCAACGGCAAAAAAGGCCTGTTCGACCTCGGCAACGCCGAGCTGATCCTGCCGGCCGCCGTCGATGCCCAAGCCCCGCTGCGCCATCGTGCACGCTACCTGTCGGCGCTCAACGAAAGTCGCTTCAGCGGCATGAAGTTGCAGAACGAGCAACTGGCCATGGCCCGCACCCCGGAAGAATTGTCGAAGAAGTTTCGCTACAACCAGCGCCGCGAATTGCGTCTGTTGGAAGAGGCGGGCGGCGTGGTGCGTCCTGTCAGCGACTTCTCCAGCGTTGAACTGGCGGCGATCTACTGCGATCTGTTTCAGCGCCGCTGGGGTTTCCCCGCTACCGGCGCGGCGCGCATGGCTGATGTGATCGAGCTGTTGCGTGAGTTGCTGATCGGTTCGGTGATCTTCCTCAACGAGGCGCCGATTGCCATTCAATTGGTGTACCGCGTCGAAGCGCCGGAGTGGATCAGCGTCGAATACATCAACGGCGGCGTCGACCCCGAAACCCGCGAATTCAGCCCCGGCAGCGTGTTGAGTTTCCTCAATACGCAAAGCGCCTGGGAACATGCGCGCGCGCTGAACAAGCCGCTGCGCTTTTCCTTCGGTCGCGCCGACCGTGAATACAAGGATCGCTGGTGCAATCCTGTGCCGGTGTTCACCGTATGAGCCCGCCCATGAGCCGCAAACAGCAACTGCTCAAGCGCCACCGGCGCAATAAACGTATCGGCCTGCTGATTGCGTTGATCGTATTGATTGCGATCGGTGTGCTGGTCGCCTGGTGGTTGCCGTTGCTGCTCGCGGTGATCGGCTGGATCGCCCATGAGGCGTGGTTCGCCGATCATTTGTTCTATTCGCCGAAAGACGATTACCAGTACAGCTTTCCACCGTTTACGCCACAGCCGAAAGTACATCTGAACGGCGAGCAATTGCGTCTGGATGACGGCGTGATGGTGATGGATGACGCCACGCTGATTCTCGCGGTGCAGGTAAAAAGCACGTGGCTGGGACGCTTCTTCGATCCGCGCATCGAACTGGTGGGCGGTACAAATCCTGACGCGCAAACCTTCGAGCGCTGCGTCAACGGTCTGCGCTATCTGAACCTCAGCGGTCAGGCGCAAGCCTTGTCGCAAGGTATGCTGCGTTTGCGCGGGCGCTTCTGTCGCGTCTCCGGTGAACCGGTTTTGTGGGCGTTGGAGCAAACCGATTACCGCCGTTCGCGGGTGATGGTGATCGCCCCTCACGCCGACGACGCCGAACTCGCGGCTTACGGATTGTACAGCCAGGCCGATGAAGCCTGGATCGTCACCCTGACCGCCGGCGAAATCGAAGCCGAGCATTATCAGCAGATGGGCCTGAACAAGGTCGAAGCCGCCCGGCTCAAGGGTCGATTGCGCGCCTGGGACAGCCTCGCCGTGCCGCGCTGGGCCGGTGTGCCGGCGGAAAACTGCGTGCAACTCGGTTACTTCTGTCTACAACTGGCAGCGATGCAGGCGGCGCCGAATCAAGCGATGGCTTCACGCGAAGCCGATCTGAGCGATACCCGCCTGTTCCGCCAGTTGAACCCGTTCAGCTTGCCGAGCGATGTCGATGGCGCGCCGACCTGGAACAATCTGCTGGCCGACCTGCGCGAAGTGCTGCTGCGCGCACGTCCGGACGTGATCGTCCTGCCGCATCCGACGCTTGATCCGCATCCTGATCATCTGTGCAGCCAGCAAGCCGTGCTGCAAGTGCTGAACACTCTGGACTGGCAGCCAACCCTGCTCGGGTACGCCAACCATTTGCACGACAATGATCGCTGGCCGATGGGCAATGCCGGTGAGGGCATCGCGCTGCCGCCGGCGTTCGATGGCGCCGCACCGATGCAGCCGCTGTGCCTGCCGCTAACCGTTGAGCAGCAACGCGACAAAGCCATGGCGCTGGGCATGATGCATGACTTGCAGCCACCAGCGCCGTTCAAGCGCCGCTTGCGCCGCGTGATCCAGCGTTTGCTGGCCGGTCGCGCGCCGTCGGTGTATGGCGAAAACGAATTTTTTCGAAAAGCGGTCAGACGCCAGGAATTGCTGTGGCTGCTGAAACCGGGTGAATCAGGCGTCAATCGGGGAGAGTTATGAGTCAACGGTCGAAGGTGCTGCAACTGCAGCCTGACTACAACGTCAAAGCCCATGATTTCGCTGACCTTGCCGAGCAGATCGTCAAGGCGTTGCCGTCGGATCGCTATGAAATCACCGCGGCGTTCCTGCGTGGCAAACCCGCACCCGGTGAGCCGGTCAGCCGCGCCGATCGCTCGGTGTATTTCGAGTTTTCCGACAAATCCCTGAAAGGCATGCGCCTGCGCGCGATGTGGGAACTGTACAAGTTCTGCCGCCGGGAAAAGTTCGACGTCGTCATCTGCAACCGCTTCAAACCGGTGAACATGATGCTCACCCTGAACCGTTGGTTGAAGGTGCCGCTGTGCATTGGCATCTCCCATGGTTTCGGCGAGTACGATCGCTTCTATCGTCGTCGTCAGACTCAACGACTGATCGACCGCCACTGGCGCTTCGTCGGTGTTTCGCCGGCGGTTAAACAGTACTTGCTGGACTGCGATTGCGGTTTCACCGACCAGAACACGTATGCCATCACCAACGCCATCGACATCGAACAGGCCGAAGGTTTGCAGCACAGCCGCGAAAAGGCGCGTGAGCTGCTCGGCATCGACCCGAATGTGCGCCTGATCGGCGCGTTGGGGCGGCTGGTTTCGGTCAAGGGTCACACCTATCTGTTGCAGGCTTTTGCCGCGCTGAAAGACAAATACCCGAACACGCAGTTGGCAATCATCGGTGCCGGGCGCTTGCAAGCACCGCTGGCTGCCGAGATCGAACAACTGGGTTTGAAGGGTCGCGCGCACTTGCTGGGTTTCAAGGAAAACGCGCTGCAATACGTGCGCGCATTTGATATCTGGACGATGCCGTCGCTGGCCGAAGGTTTGGGTCTGGCCTTGCTGGAAGGCATGAGCGGACATTTGCCGGTGATCGCCTCGAACGTGCCAGCGATGGTGCCGCTGATTGAAGGCGCTGGCGGTCTGGCGATTACGCCCAAGGATGTGCCGAGTATTGTCGCGGCGCTGGATCAGTACCTCGCGCTGTCCGACGACGAACTCAAGGCCAAGGGCGAGCAAGCCTACCGCTATCTGCAGGAACAACATGACATCGAGGTGTTCCGTCAGGAGTACCTGAACCTGATCGACTCTGGCCTGGAACAGGCGCGCAAGGAACAGCCATGAGCGAAGCGAACGCCCTCGTCACCGTGATTATCGCCTCGTACAACCACGGGCCGTACATCGAGGAAAGTATCCTCAGTGTGATCAATCAGACCTATAAGAACATCGAATTGCTGGTGGTCGATGACGGCTCGAAGGACGACAGCGTCGAGCGCATCAGTGCCTTGCAGGCACAGTACGGTTTCGATTTCCGTGTGCAGCAGAATCAGGGCCTGACCAATACGCTCAATGGCGCCATCGCGCGGGCCAAGGGTAGCTTGATCGTGCCATTCGGCTCCGACGACATCATGTACCCGGAGCGCATCGCGATTCAGGTGGCGTATATGGACGGCAAGCCAGAGGTCGGGATTTGCGCCGGCAACATCGAGTTGATGGACGCCGACGGCAACCTCTACCCGGAAAAGCGTCAGCGCCGTGATGTGCCGTTCCGTCGTCTGGATTTCGACGACATGTTCCTTGAGCGCAAGCCGTATCCACCAGCACCGACCCTGATGATCCGCCGCGAAGCGCTGGACAAGGTCGGTGGCTTCGACCCGACGATTCGCCTCGAAGACCTCTACATCGAACTGAAGGTGACCCGCGCCGGTTATTTCATCGATGGCTTGAACGTGGTGATGGCGCGCTATCGCAAGCACGCGACCAACTCGTATAAGAATCACCGCTTCATGATCGAAAGCATTCTGCGCATCTATGCGTTGTTCAGCGATCATCCGCTGTACGACGAAGTGCGCTACAAGGCGCTGAATTCGATGTTCCTGAAAACCGCCAACCGCAATCGCAAGCTGGCGTGGGAGCTGCTGAAGCAGATCCCGTTCAAGGCGTGGAACAAGAAGACCTGGCGCGGTCTTGGGCGGTTGCTGTTTTCGCCGCAGGAAAAGGGCTGAAACAGCGGTCGCCCGCGCTTAGCGGGCGACTTTCTCCGAGAGCTGCTTATCGCCTTTCTGCCGCGAGCGAATCCACAGCAGCACCTTCTTGCCGGCGGCCATGCCCGGCAACTCGATGTACAGAAAGCTCAGGCTGCTGATCAGAATCAGCAGGCAGGTGCAGATCGCGATCAGCGGCAGATAGACATCCGCCTCCCGCGCATCCAGATTCAGCAGCAGCGGCAGACGCTGCACCATCAGCCACAACACAAAACCGTGCAGCAGATAGGTGCTGTAGCTGATCTCGCCGAGCCAGCGGATGCTGCGTGGCTTGAGCGCACCGAACAGGCTGTTGCCCGACGCCACGATCACGAAAAACAATGACAGCAGGAACAGCGGCCCGGTCTTGAACGCACGGTTGAACGCGGTGAAGGCAATCACCAGCGCCAACACGGCAATCACGCCCGCCAGACGTGTGCGGCTCCAGGCCACCAGCGCAGGCTTGCGAATCCAGTACGCCGCGGCGATGCCACCGAGAAAACTGGCGAGGAAGTGTTTCTTTAGCGAGTGCTCCCAGCCGACCACTTGATACAGCGCGTAAATGCCGATCAGGCACAGCACCACTTGTATCCAGCTGCCGCGATAGATGAACACCATCCCGGCCAGTGGCAGCGCCAGATAGAAAAACACTTCATAGGCCAGCGTCCAGGTGACGTTGGAAATCAGCATGCCGGTTTGCGGGTATTGGTTGATGTCCGGACGGTCGAAGGTTAGCCACGCCAGAATCTGTTTGAACAGGGCGCTGCCAGGCTCTTTCAGTTCCCAGTTCTGCAAATGGAACACGGTGACGAAGACGATCAACATCAGCGGCAGGTACAGCGGATACAGGCGAAACACCCGCGAAATGCCGAAGGCCAGCCAATCGTGCTGGCGCCCTTGGGTCAACAGACGGTTCCAGAACAGAAACCCGGTGATCATGAAGAACAGCGCGACGCTGCCCTGGCCGATCATCGAATAGAAGTTACTCGGCGGAAAGCCGAACTCGCCGGTGCGCAGAAAGATCCAGGTAATGACGGCGTGGTGCACGAAAACACCAAACGCCAGATAGCCGCGCAGGCCATCGATGCTGGAATAGCGGCTTTCACCGGAATGCTGCAGATGGCGGGCGATTTTCGGCACGACGCGCAGCAATAGCGCGGCGGATACGATGGCCAGCGCATAGGCAGCCAGCGCAATCAGCGGGTTGGTCTCGATCATCAATGAACTCGAGCCGGAGTATTGCCGGCCAGCACTTGCCTGTGCAGATTATCCACCGCAGATTGCGACGCCATAACGGCGTAGCCCTGGAGTAATGCTTCGAAGTGTTCTTCGAACAACCAGCGTTTGTCGACGGTATAGCGCTGCATATGGCGCAAATTTCGCTGGCGCAGGGCCAGACTGAGCGGGCTAGGGTAAACGCGCAGGTCGGCCAGATCAATCAAGCCGAATTCGCCGTCCTCCAGCACCAATACGTTGCCCAAGTGCAGCGAACGGAAATACACGCCTTTCTCATGCATTTGCGCCATGAACTTGCCAAAACGCTCGACCAGCGCCTGACGAACGGCAGGTGCGGTAATACTCTGCAATACCTGACGCAGCGTATGGCCGGGCAGGGGGGCGTAGTGCACGGCGCTGCTGCCATCGTCGAGGCGATAAAGATTGAGCACTTGCGGGGTGGGAATGCCCATAAGGCGCAACTGCTCGCTGTTGACGGCAAAGCGCTCTGAATAGGGATTGAAGCTGCCCGAGGTGTACCAGCGCCGACGGCGGAACAGCTTGAGGAAGCTGCCATCGGTCAGGCGCAGGACTTTCGGGCCGAGGCCGTCTTCTTCGATGACCTGAGCGTCAAGGCTCATCTGCTGCAGGTCAGTCGCAGAGAGTTTTTGCACCGGCAGGGTCAGCAGTCGCCGCGCACGTTGATTGATGCTCAGTGCCGCGATCAGTGCCAACGGGATCCACAGCAGGAACCAGTGTTCCTTGGGGCGGGAAATGATCCCGCCGCCTTCGGTAAGCCCGGCGCCTATGCCAAAGATCAGCAGTGTCGAGGCGACAATCAACAGCGGTTGTACGCGCTGACGCCAACTGCTCAACAAGCTCCAGAGGATAAAAAACAACCAAGGCAACAGGCCAAAAATACCAACGTAATAGAGCACGCCGAGCACGAAACTGTGCGGCTCCTGGAAGTTGACGCCGATGCCGGGATCGACGGAAAGCGTGGCGCTGTAGCCATGACCGATCCAGGGATGCTCGGCAATCATGCGTAGAACCAGTTGCCAGATTTCAAGCCGATACGAATCGCCGCGTTCGAGGATCATTTGCGCAAACAGGACGTAGACGGTCACGCCGCTAAGCGCCAGGCCGGCCAACAAACCGAGCGAACGGCGGTTCCAGCAGATGAAACACAGCCACAGTGCAGCCATGGTCAATGCCACCAACGGCGTTCTGGAGCCGGTGCCAATGACCGCCATGAACATGATTGCCATTGCCGGCACACTCAGCCACATCATCTGGCGGCGTTTGCAGGTCATGGTCACGCTGAGCCAGTAGGCAGCAAAAAAACCGAACAGGTGCGAACTGAGCAGCGGATTGTCGAACGCGCCGCCGCCGATCAGGCGCAGGCCCGGTGCATAAATATGCGCGAACTGGAACAGGAACCAGGTGGTAGCGATCAGTGCCACCAGCGCCGCACCGAACAGCAAAGGTTGCAGAATCTCGCTGCGATATCGCACCAGCAGGTAGCTGCCGGCAAACAACAGAACCGTATGCAGTGGAGGCTTGAACATCCCCGCGAGGCCTTCCTCGCGCGGCCCCCAACTGAGGCTGAGCAACGCCCAAGCGACAAATATCAGCAGTGCAACGAAAATCGGTTCGCGCAGCAACTCCTTGAGTTCGCGCGGGCGCAGGCACAAAGCGATCAATGTCGGAATGCTGAACAAGCCGTAAAACAGCTTGTGATGCAGACTTCGGCCCGGCAAAAAAAACAGCGCGCACAAGAGCAGGAAATAGCCGACGGGAAGGATCCACAGGCTAATGAAGTCGAAGACTCGATTGGACGTACTGCTGAAGCCGCGAAGTTGCATGCTGTGAGATTAATCCTGAAGAAGTTGATCGACCATTCGGATGATGGCTATTTGCTGCTGAAAACGGTGCCTAACAATAACAGCCTTTCGCCGATTGCCAGAACCCCGAAGAAGCTGTGTTAAAGTCGGCGTCCTTATTTATCGACTCTTCGCGTGATATGACCGACTCCAGTCCTGCCGCAAGCCCCTCGAGCTTGAAAATCTACTTCCGCCTGCTCGGCTATGTTCGGCCGTACATCAGTCTGTTTCTGATCAGCATCGTCGGTTTTCTGATTTTCGCTTCGACCCAGCCGATGCTTGGTTACATTCTCAAGTATTTCGTCGACGGTCTGTCGAACCCGGAAGCCGTGCTGTTCCCGACCGTGCCTTACCTGCGTGACCTGCAACTGCTGCAGGCCGTACCGTTGCTGATCATCCTGATCGCTGCGTGGCAGGGTCTGGGATCTTATCTGGGCAACTATTTTCTGGCCAAGGTTTCCTTAGGCCTGGTGCATGACTTGCGCGTGCAGTTGTTCAACAACCTGCTGGTGCTGCCGAACCGCTACTTCGACAAGCATAACTCCGGTCATCTGATTTCCCGCATCACCTTTAACGTGACCATGGTCACGGGGGCGGCAACGGATGCGATCAAGGTCGTAATCCGTGAAGGCATGACGGTGATCTTCCTGTTCGCCTCCCTGCTGTTCATGAACTGGAAGCTGACGCTGGTGATGGTCGCGATCCTGCCGCTGATCGCCGTGATGGTGCGCACCGCGAGCAAGAAATTCCGCAAACAGAGCAAGAAAATCCAGCTGGCCATGGGCGACGTCACTCACGTGGCGTCGGAAACCATTCAGGGTTATCGCGTGGTGCGCAGCTTCGGCGGCGAAGTCTACGAAGAGAAGCGCTTCCTCAAGGCCAGCCAGAGCAACACCGACAAACAGCTGCGCATGACCCGCACCGGTGCGATCTACACGCCGATGCTGCAACTGGTGATCTACAGCGCCATGGCCGTGCTGATGTTCCTCGTGCTGTACCTGCGCGGTGACGCTTCGGCCGGTGACATGGTCGCCTACATCACCCTGGCCGGCCTGCTGCCGAAACCGATTCGCCAATTGTCCGAAGTCAGCTCGACCATCCAGAAAGGTGTGGCCGGTGCGGAAAGCATCTTCGAGCAGCTGGATGTTGCGCCTGAAGTCGACACCGGCACGGTTGAGCGCGATGCGGTCACTGGTCGTCTGGACGTACGCAACCTGAGCTTCACCTACCCGGACACCGAGCGTCAGGTGCTCGACAACATCAGCTTCAGCGTTGAGCCGGGGCAGATGGTTGCGCTGGTCGGCCGTTCCGGCAGCGGCAAGTCGACGCTGGCCAACCTGATTCCGCGCTTCTATCACCACGACAAGGGCGAAATCCTCATCGACGGTGTGGAAGTCGAAAACTACAAACTGCTCAACCTGCGTCGTCATATCGCTCAGGTGACTCAGCACGTAACCCTGTTCAGCGACACCGTGGCCAACAACATCGCCTATGGCGATCTGGCCGGCGCGCCGCGTGAAGACATCGAGAAAGCCGCGCGTGATGCCTACGCGATGGACTTCATCGCGCAACTGCCTGAAGGCCTCGACACTCAGGTTGGCGAGAACGGTGTGCTGCTTTCCGGTGGTCAGCGTCAGCGTCTGGCGATTGCCCGTGCGTTGCTCAAGAACGCGCCGCTGTTGATTCTCGACGAGGCCACCTCGGCCCTCGACACTGAATCGGAACGGCACATTCAGGCCGCTCTCGATCAAGTGATGAAAGGCCGCACCACGCTGGTGATTGCTCACCGTCTGTCGACCATCGAGAAGGCTGACCTGATTCTGGTCATGGATCAGGGCCGCATTGTTGAACGCGGCACCCACGATGAATTGCTGGCGCAGAACGGTTACTACGCGCGTCTGAACGCCATGGGCCTCGATGCCCCGGCTGAAGACATCGCCTGATAATGTTCACGCTGCCCGGTAGGAGCTGCCGCAGGCTGCGATCTTTTGATCTGTTTTCATAGAAGCAAGATCAAAAGATCGCAGCCTTCGGCAGCTCCTACAGGGAAAGTGCATTGCAGTTGTGGGCCGTTGTTTGTATCCAGACCTTTACCCTTCTTGACCAAACCGGCATAAAACCGGGCACCGCGCTTGTTAAGGTTCCTCAACGAACTCTTACATCTATCGAGGGGGACATCCCCGTCGCGCGGGTACTCTCATGTTGCAACGCTATCTGTGGAAACTGCTGCCGAAACCGCAGCGGGCCTTCCTGCTGGGGCGCTTGTCGGTGGTTGATCGGCAGGTCGTGAACAAGTCGATGTCGGCCAGTCTCGCGTTTCCAAAGGCTTTCCAGCAGCACTCCTGTTTATTCATTCATGTGCCCAAGTGCGCCGGCAGCAGTGTCTGCGAAGCGATATTCGACGGCTGGCGCCCGGGGCATCTGCCGTTGTACTGGTATCAGGAGCAGTTTCCGCAACAATTCGCCACGGCCTGGAAGTTTGCCTTCGTGCGCGACCCGCTGGAGCGTGCCTATTCGGCTTTCGCGTTTCTGCGCGGTAATGAACTGAGTGGCCGCGATCAGGCCGCGCAGCAACTGGTCAGGCAGTACCGGGATTTTGACGATTTTGTCTTGCGCTGGCTGCATCCCGAGAACATTCCCCGGCAATTGCACTTTGCGGCGCAAACCGATTTTCTCACCGACTCGCTGGGGCATCTGGCGCTGGATTTCATCGGCTATCAGGAACATCTGCAGCGCGACTTTCAGTTGGTTTGCGAGCAATTGGGTCTGGCCAGTCAGTTGCCCCACGTCAACAGCTCCCGGCAACGTCAGCCAATGCCCGCACGTGAATTTTGCACCACGCGCACCCGGCGACTGGTGAGACGGATTTATCAGCGTGACTACGAGTTACTCGGTTATGAATGAATCCCTGTCGCTGCCGTCGCCAGCGCCGGCCATTCGCCCTTATGGTCTGGCGCTGTCGCATCAGGCCCGCGCCATGATCAAGGGGCAGCGTCCGCGTTGCCTGTGGCTGACCGGGTTTTCCGGTGCCGGCAAGTCAACACTGGCCAACGCGCTGGAGTTGTATCTGCATCAGTTTGGCCTGCACACGTTTTTGCTCGATGGCGACAATGTGCGCAGTGGCCTGTGTCGCGATCTGGGCATGGGCGATGGCTGTCGTCGCGAGAACATTCGGCGCATGGCGGAGGTGGCGCGGCTGATGGTCGATGCCGGGCTGATCGTGATCGTCGCGGCCATCTCGCCGTTCCGCGCCGAGCGCGAGGCGGCACGCCGACTGTTTGCCCCGGAGGATTTTATCGAGGTGCATGTCAGTACCTCGTTGCAGGTCTGTGCGCGGCGCGATCCGAAAGGGTTGTATCAAGCGGTTCGCGAGGGGCGGATCAGCAACTTCACCGGCGTCGACAGTCCCTACGAGCCCCCGCTGAGTGCGGAATGCCGAATCGACACTGAAGCCCTTGAACTGCCCGAAGCCTGTCAGCAGTTGGCGGCGTTGCTGCTCAAAAAATGAGCAGAAAACCCACCTGTTTCATCCTGTTGCAGCCTGCGCGCAAGCCGGCGCCAACCCTGTGTTAATATCGCGCCCCTGTTCATTTTGTATGTGGGTTGCTCCATGAAGTTGTCCATGCCGCGATTCGATCAAGCCCCTGTCTTGGTGGTCGGCGATGTCATGCTCGACCGTTACTGGCATGGTGGTACCTCACGGATTTCCCCTGAGGCGCCGGTGCCGGTCGTTAAAGTCGAGCAAATCGAAGACCGTCCGGGCGGCGCTGCCAACGTTGCCTTGAACATTGCCGCGCTGGGTGCGCCGGCGTCGCTGGTCGGTGTGACCGGCGATGACGAAGCCGCCGACAGCCTGAGCAACAGTCTCAAGGGTGCGGGCGTTCGTGCCCTGTTCCAGCGCATCGCGCATCAGCCGACCATCGTCAAACTGCGGGTCATGAGCCGGCACCAGCAACTGCTGCGTATCGACTTTGAAGAACCGTTTGCCACTGATGCATTGGCCTTGGCCTCGCAGGTCGAAGACTTGCTCGAAGGCATCAAGGTGCTGGTGCTGTCGGACTACGGCAAAGGCGCGTTGAAAAACCATCAGGTGCTGATCCAGGCCGCGCGTGCCAAAGGCATTCCGGTGCTGGCCGATCCGAAGGGCAAGGATTTCTCGATCTACCGTGGCGCCAGCCTGATCACGCCGAACCTCAGCGAATTCGAAACCATCGTCGGCGGTTGCGCCGATGAGCACGAGCTGGTGAGCAAGGGCGCGACCCTGATGCACGACCTCGAGCTCGGCGCGCTGCTGGTGACCCGCGGCGAACACGGCATGACCCTGTTGCGCCCGGATCATCCGGCGCTGCACTTGCCGGCACGTGCCCGCGAAGTGTTCGACGTCACCGGTGCCGGCGATACCGTTATTTCGACGTTGGCGGCAGCGATCGCGGCGGGCGAAGAACTGCCTCACGCGGTGGCCCTGGCCAACCTGGCCGCCGGCATCGTCGTTGGCAAATTGGGTACGGCGGCGATCAGCGCCCCGGAACTGCGTCGCGCGATTCAGCGTGAAGAAGGTTCGGAGCGTGGCGTGCTGGGTCTGGAGCAACTGCTGCTGGCGGTTGACGATGCTCGCGCGCACAACGAGCGCATCGTCTTCACCAATGGCTGCTTCGACATTCTCCATGCCGGCCACGTGACCTATCTGGAACAGGCGCGCGCCCAAGGTGATCGCCTGATCGTGGCGATCAACGATGACGCCTCTGTCAGCCGTCTGAAAGGCCCGGGCCGTCCGATCAATAGCGTCGACCGTCGTATGGCGGTTCTTGCCGGTCTGGGCGCGGTGGACTGGGTGATCAGCTTCCCTGAAGGCACGCCGGAAAACCTGCTGCGCGAGGTCAAGCCGGATGTGTTGGTCAAGGGCGGCGATTACGGCATCGACCAAGTGGTTGGCGCGGATATCGTGACTGCGTATGGCGGGACGGTGAAAGTGCTGGGGCTGGTGGAAAACAGCTCGACCACGGCGATTGTGGAAAAAATTCGCAAGTCCTGATGAAGGGCAATTGTGGCGAGGGGATTTATCCCCGTTCGGCTGCGTAGCAGTCGTGAAACCAGTCACCGCGATTAATCTCAATCACCGCGGTCACAGGTTTTGGGGCGGCTTCGCCACCCAACGGGGATAAATCCCCTCGCCACAAGGTTATGGTGAAACCTTCAAATCGCTTTGCGCGGTACGATTTTCTTCAGCAATTGCTTGGCTTTGCCGCGTAATCGCGCGAGGCCAGTCGTCTTCTCCGGTGGCGTCAGACCTTGTTGACGCAACCAGTCCTTCCAACGAATCCGCTCATCGCGCACCAGCCAGCCCTCCTGGCGGGCGAAGCTTTCCGCCAGATACAAACCACGGGTGCTCGCCGGATACAGTTGATCCTTTTTCAGGGTGTACAACTCCGGCAACGGCTGACCGTCCTGCAACGGCATCAGGTACAAATCGGGCCGCTTGCGATCCAGCCGCGCCACCAGTTGATCGCCTTCCAGTCGCTCGTCGACATGAAACAGGCTCAAGGATTTGGCTTCCTTGGGCACGTCCAGGCGCAGGTCGTAAATCAATTGCAGCGACGCCGTCGGCAAATGCACATAAGCCCGTGGCCGTTCCTGCAATTGCAGATTGGCGCAGCGCACCGGTCGCGCTGAACCCGACAGCGGCGACAAACGAAACGGCAACGCTTCACGATAATGCAGGGCGGACGAGTAGGGCGCCGGCAGCCACGTATCGTTGAATCGGCCGCCGAGCCAGCCTTCCGGGGTTTCCAGCAAACACTCTTCAGCAATTTCCTGAATCGCCGTGTGCAGCGGAATGTTCAGTTCGTGCGCCGGCACATAACCGGAAATCAGTTTCAGCACCACGTCGCCGCGATCCTGCCGCCGTTGACGCACCAGTACCCAGTAATCGCGATTCTGCCAATGCAGGGTCAGGCGCACCGACACACCGAGGTTGGCCAGTTCCAGCGAAAACCGCTCGGCGTCCGCCACGCTCACCGGTTTGCGCCGTTGCAGGGTCTGGGAAAAATTCAGCGGCATGCCGACGCTCTGATAGGTCAGGCCTTCAGGCGTGGCTTCGACGAACAGTGGCAGGGTTTTGAAGTTGCTCGGGTTCTTTCTGATGAGCGTGCGCGGCATGTCGGCTCCTGCTTAATGCCGCGGGGCGGCGTCAGTGACCACGAAGGACTTGGGCTACGGTCGCAACGTTGTGGGCGAGGTGCAGCGGATTGATCGTTCCGACAATAGCACTGGCTACGCCTGGCTGGGCAAACAACAACTCGAAGCTGGCGCGCACTGGGTCGACTCCCGGGCTCAGGCAAACGTGACCGCTGGCCAGCGCCTTTTTCACCAGAATGGCTTTGCCGTGGGCAGCAGCATAGTCAATGACTGCTTTCTCGCTCTGTTCGTTCAGATTGTAGGTGACCATCGCGCAGTCCCCTTGCTCCAACGCTTTCAAGCCGCCCTCGACAGTTTTGCCGGAGAAGCCGAAGCCGCGAATCTTGCCTTCGGCCTTGAGCGCGGCGAGGGTTGCGTAAACTTCTTCGTGCTCAAGGATCGCCATGTCGTTGCCGTCGGAATGCACCAGAACCAGATCGATAAAATCGGTTTCAAGACGTTGCAGACTGCGTTCAACCGACATGCGTGTATGCGCAGCGCTGAAGTCGTGGTGCGACAGGCCATCGGCAAATTCTTCACCGACCTTGCTGACAATCACCCAGTCCTGACGCTGATCACGCAGCAGCGGGCCGAGGCGTTCTTCGCTGCGACCATAAGCCGGGGCGGTGTCGATCAGGTTGATGCCCAGTTCGCGCGCCTGGCGCAGCAACATCCGCGCTTCGTCATCGCCGGGGATCTGAAAACCGTTGGGGTATTTCACGCCTTGGTCGCGGCCGAGTTTGACCGTGCCCAGACCCAGCGGCGAAACCGTCAGGCCGGTGCTGCCCAGCGGGCGGTGGAAGTCGTGCAGGCTCGGAAGGCTCATGGCAGCAGTTGCTCCCAGGCAGGAAGGCCCATCGGTGGTTTCGGCAGGGCCGGCAATGGTTCGCTGGCGTGGGGCTGAATGCCGTCGCGCTCAAGCGCAGCGATCACGCGATCAGCGAAGTCCGGCGCCAGCGCCAGTTTGGTCGGCCAGCCGACCAGCAGACGACCTTGTTCGGCGAGGAAGGCGTTGTCCGGGCGGGTCAGCCCGGTTTGCAATGGCTCGGCACGGTCAACGCGCAGGGTCGTCCATTGCGTGGTGCTGAGGTCGATCCACGGCAGCAACTGTGCAATTTCTTTTTGTGCAGTGGCGATCTGCTCGGCGGGTTCGCGGTGCACGCCTTCGCTTTCGGCGATGTCGCCGCCCATGTACCAGACCCACTGACCGTCAGCGGCAGGATGGGTGGTCACGGTGATGCGCGGTTTGGTGCCGCCGCCCAGGCAGTGCGCGTACAGCGGCTTCAGGCCCGGGCCTTTGGCGATGATCATGTGCAGCGGTCGACGTTGCATGGCCGGTTGGCTCAGGCCGAGGTCTTCAAGCAATTGCGCAGTACCGGCGCCGGCGCTGAGCACGATGCGTTGCGCACGAATCTCGCGGCCATCGACTTTCAGGCCAACCAGCACGCCCGCTTCCAGCAGCGGTTCGATGGTTTGCCCGGCGAGCAGACCGTCGCCGGCCAGATCGGCGAGACGCTGAACCAGACTCGGCACGTCCACCACCAGTTCGGCGAGGCGGTAGACCTTGCCCTTGAAGCGTTTGTCTTGCAGGGCCGGCGGCAGTTGCTCGCCCTTGACCTGATCAACGCGGCCACGCACGGCTTTACTGGCGAAGAAACTGGTGAGGTTGCCGGCGAGGGTGCCGGGCGACCACAGATAGTGAGCTTCGGACAGCAGGCGCACGCCGGACAGATCCAGCTCGCCGTCTCCTGCCAGCGCTTCACGCCAGCGGCGCGGCATGTCGGCGATGGCTTCCGAAGCGCCGGTCAGCGCACCGTGCAGCGCGTATTTGGCGCCGCCATGGATGATGCCTTGGGACTTCACAGTCTGCCCGCCACCGAGGCTGGCGCTTTCCACCAGCACGGTCGAAAAACCCTGACGGCGCAGACGCGCATTCAGCCAGAGGCCGGCGACACCAGCGCCGACAATCAGAACGTCGGTGGAAATAACGGATGGCATGCAACGACCTCAGGTGTTCAAGACGAGGGCGCAGTATACAGACTCGGCAAAGCGCGGGATTTGTCGATGATCAATGCGACGAATGCAAAACCTGTAGGAGCCAAGCTTGCTCGCGAAAGCGGTGTGTCTGGGATGAATTTTTTGCCTGACACGACGCCTTCGCGAGCAAGCTCTGCTCCTACAGGGATAGGTGTTTGCCGATTAGTGGCCGGCGGTTTTCGAGAACAGCTGGATGACGACGACGCCCAGCACGATCAGCGCCATCCCGAGCATCGCCGGCACATCCAGTTTCTGCCCATAAATAAATAGCGCCGCGACGCTGACCATCACAATCCCCATCCCCGCCCACACCGCGTAGGCCACGCCGACTGGCACCGTGCGCACCACCAGCGTCAGCATCCAGAACGCGATGCCGTAACCGACGATGACCAACACCAGCGGCAGCGGCGTGCTGAAGCCTTTGACGGCTTTCATCGACACGGTGGCGATCACTTCGGCGCAAATGGCAATGGCCAGGTAGGCGTAGGCGTTCATGGTTCAAATCCTCAAGGTGAAACGTTGCTTTACTGAGCCGGCATTTTAGAGGTTCACCAGATGGGGTAAAGTCATTACCTATCTGTTCTGAAGATGGGTTGGTGAGTCAGCATGCAGTGGAATCTGGATCAACTTCGGGTGTTTGTCAGCGTCGCCGAGCAGCGCTCGTTTTCAGCCGTGGCGCGGCAGCAGCGCAAGGCGCAGTCGGCGATCAGCAGCGCCATCGCCATGCTCGAAGACGACCTCGGTGTCAGCCTGTTCGAGCGTAGCAGCGGTCGCCAGCCGACCCTCACCGAAGCGGGGGAGGCGTTGCTCGAAGAGGCGCGGGAAGTGCTGCGCCAGTGCGAGCGCCTCAACGGTCGGGCGATGGCGATGATGCGCGGTCAGGAAGCTCAGTTGCGCGTGGCGCAAGATGAAGCGATGCCTTATCAGGCGCTGGTAGAAAGTTTCGGCGCACTGGCCGAGCAATTCCCCAGCCTCGAAGTGCAACTGACCAGCGCCGCCCAAGGTGAAGTCGCGCGCAAACTGGAAGAGCGTCGCGCTGACCTCGGCCTGCTGTTCTATCACGACGAGATCCCCGAAGCGCTGGAGCGTCGAGTCCTTGGCAGCGTGGAAATGGTCACTGTCTGCGGGATCAATCATCCGTTGGCGACGCAGAGCTACGTCACATGTCAGCAGATGGCGCAGCATCGGCAACTGTTGATGTCGACGCAAACCAGTGTCTACCCCGGCAACGAACCGGCTAGCCCGCAGGTGTGGCGCGCCGACAGCTACTACGTGATGGCCGAATGGCTGGTGCGCGATCTCGGCTGGGCGTGGCTGCCACGCCACGTCGTGCAGTACTCGGCCTATCAAGGTTTGATGGTCGAACTCGACAGCGAATGGACACCGCCGGCGCTGGTGGTGGAACTGGTCTGGCGCCGTGACGAGCCGCTCGGCCCGGCGGCGCGTTGGCTGGCGGAGCGTTTTGCCGTGCACTTGCGGGCGATCGGCGACAAAAGTCGATAAACTCCGCCGCCATGAATAGAACTCTCTACACCGCGCTGTTTTACCTGGGGCTGCCATTGGTGGCGATTCGGCTGTGGCTGCGGGCGCGCAAGGCGCCGGCGTATGCCAAGCGGATTGGCGAACGTTTTTCCTACGGGATGCCAACGCTGCAACCCGGTGGTATCTGGGTGCACGCGGTGTCGGTGGGCGAGAGCATCGCTGCGGCGCCGATGATCCGCGCTCTGCTGCAACGTTATCCACAGCTGCCGATCACCGTGACCTGCATGACCCCGACCGGTTCGGAACGGATTCAGGCGCTGTTCGCCAACGAGCCGCGCATCCAGCATTGCTACCTGCCGTATGACTTGCCGTGTGCGGCGGCGCGCTTTCTTGATCGCGTGCAACCGAAACTCGCGGTGATCATGGAAACCGAGTTGTGGCCCAACCACATTCATCAGTGCGCCAAGCGCGGGATTCCGGTGGCGCTGGCCAACGGACGCTTGTCCGAGCGTTCGGCGCGCGGTTATGGGCGGTTCCGCAAACTGACGGCGCCGATGCTCGCCGAGATGAGTTTTTTCGCCATTCAGACTGAGGCAGAAGCGCAGCGCTTCCGTGATCTGGGTGCGCGTCCGGAAACGGTCGAGGTGACGGGCTCGATCAAATTCGACCTGACCATCGACCCCGCACTGCTGCAACGCGCCGCTGAACTGCGCGGGCAATGGCAGGCGCAAGAGCGTCCGGTGTGGATCGCCGCCAGCACCCACGAAGGCGAGGACGAAGTGGTGCTTGATGCCCATCGTCGTTTGCTGGCCAATCACCCGGACGCGTTGCTGATTCTGGTGCCGCGCCATCCTGAGCGTTTCAACTCGGTGTTTGAGCTATGTCAGCGTGAAGGTTTCTCCACGGTGCGACGTTCGACCGGGGCCAATGTCGATGCGCAGACTTCTGTACTGCTCGGCGACACCATGGGCGAGTTGCTGTTTCTGTATGCCTTGGCCGACAGTGCGTTTGTCGGTGGCAGTCTGGTGGCGAACGGCGGGCATAATCTGCTGGAACCGGCCGCGCTGGCGAAACCGGTGCTGAGCGGCCCGCACCTGTTCAACTTCCTCGACATCGCCGCGCAGTTGCGTGAAGCCGGGGCGTTGGCAGAAGTGGAGGATGCCGAAGGGCTGGCGGTGGAAGTGCGGCGCTTGTTCGAGTTGCCGCGTGATGCGCAACGCATGGCCGACGCCGGGCTGGCGGTGATGCGCCGCAATCAAGGCGCGTTGCAGCGGTTGCTGGATGGCTTGGCGCGGCTGATCAAATAAAGCAAAAAGATCGTCCGATCGCGGCCCGAGCCTTCGGCAGCTCCTACAGGGAAATGCATTCCAATGTAGGAGCTGCCGAAGGCTGCGATCTTTTGCTTTTAAGGCCGGGCCTTGAGTTGCTCTTCCGCAGCCTTGGCCAGATCCGGCGGCAGGAAATCCTTGTCCGGGTTGTAGTCGGCTTTCAGATAACGGCGCAGATCTTCCAGGTCGCCGGGATTCAACGTCCCCGCCGCCTGTTTCAAGCGCAGGTTGTCGAGGATGTAGTCATACCGCGTGTTGTTGTAGTTGCGCACCGAGGTGTACAGCTGACGCTGCGCATCGAGCACGTCAACGATGTTGCGCGTACCGACCTGATAACCGATTTCCGTGGCTTCCACCGCGCTCTGGTTGGAGATGATCGATTGCTTGCGCGCCTGTACCTGCTCGACGTCGGTGTTCACCGCGCGGTGCAGGTTGCGGGTGTTTTCGACGATCTGCCGACGCAGCGATTCGCGCTGTTGTTCGCTCTGATCCAGCTGCGCATACGACTGACGCACTTGCGAACTGGTCAGCCCGCCGCTGTAAATCGGCACGCTCAGTTGCAGGCCGACGGTGGTCTGTTCAACGTTGCCACCGTAAGGCGCACCGAACGAGTTCGGGTTGGCGAAACCGAGGGCGTCGTTGTCACCTTTTTCGTATTTGGCCACAGCATCGAGGGTCGGCAAGTGACCGGCCTTGCGCTGCTTCAATGTCTCTTCCGCAGAGCTGACGGCGTAGTTACTGGCCAGCAGATTCAAGTTCTGGCGTGCCGCCGTATCGACCCACGATTTAGCATCGTTCGGCGCCGGCGGCAGGATCGGCAGCGAGTGAACGATGCCCTGAATCGAGTTGTACTGACGGTTGGTCAGGGTGATCAGCGCTTCAAACGCATCATCGACCTGACGCTGCGCAACGATGCGGTTGGCCCGTGCGGTGTCGTAACTGGCTTGCGATTGCAGGACGTCGGTCTTGTCCGACAGGCCGACATCGAAACGCTCGTTGGACTGGTCGAGCTGGCGCTTGAACGCGGCTTCTTCAGCCTTGGTCGAGGCCAGATTGTCCTGACTGCGCAGCACGTTGAAATAGCTTTCCGCCGATTGCAGGATCAGGTTCTGCTCGGTCGCCGACAGTTGCAGTGCGGCTTGCTCGTTGACGTCCTTCGCGGCCTGATACTGGAACCAGCGATCGGCGCGGAACAGCGGCTGGGCGAGGGTCGCCTGATACGAATGCGCGCTGCGGTTGGCGATGGCTGAAGGCTGATCAATCGAGGTGCGCACGTTGGCGGTTTCGGCGCCGCCGGACAGGTTCGGCAGCAAACCTGCGCGGGCCTGTGGCACCACTTCTTTCTGTGCGCCGTACTGGGCGCGGGCGGCGGCCAGATCGGCGTTGTTGTCGACCGCTTCCTGGTAAACGCTGACCAGATCGGTTTTGGTCGACAAGGGCGCTTCTGCTGCCCAGGCCATTGCGTTGGACGCACAAGACACGGCAATAGCCAGTGAGAGTTTGCGCAGCATGAGGCGATCCCTAGCATTAATATTATGGAAATAATGTGCGCGCCAAGGCTACGGCGCGGCCCCTGTAGCGTCAAGGCGCGGCAGGGCAAAGCGAGTGTAGTTGCGCAATCGGTTCACAACAATCGGCCAAGCCCCTGTATTTGCGCCATTCATCATGGTGTTTGCCGCGGTGTTGGCGTTCTTTGCCAGTTGTGTCTAGACTGGCCGGGTTCTTGTCGGGGTGCCTTGCTATGAGGCTGAGATCGAATAATTTCGGATCCCGTTGAACCTGATCAGGTTAGCGCCTGCGTAGGGAACAAGATTTCTCGTCACCCGGCGAGTCCTCTTGTGCTTCGTCCGGGAAATTGTTCGACAATCGAACGCTCGACGACGATGCACAGCACCAGTCCTGGTGCGTCCGTGCCTTTCAGGTTCTGCTCCGACAATCCACTGCCTGGATGCTGTCTGGAGAGCCCGTGATGACTACAAAATCAAAAAACGCGATCAACCTGAGTGACTCGGCCAAGGTCGACGAGCAATCGGTCAAGCCGTTCACCCGTTCGCAAAAAGTCTACGTTCAGGGCTCCCGCCCGGACATCCGCGTGCCGATGCGCGAAATCAGCCTCGACGTGACGCCGACCGATTTCGGCGGCGAAATCAACGCGCCGGTCACCGTTTACGACACCTCAGGCCCGTACACCGATCCGAACGTAGTGATCGATGTGCGCAAAGGTCTGGGCGATGTGCGTTCGGCGTGGATCGATGATCGTGGCGACACCGAGCGCCTGCCAGGCCTGAGTTCGAACTTTGGCCAACAACGTCTGGCCGATGCCGAGCTGACTAAACTGCGTTTCGCCCACGTCAACAACCCGCGCCGCGCCAAGGCCGGGGCCAACGTCAGCCAGATGCATTACGCCCGTAAAGGCATCATCACCGCCGAGATGGAATACGTCGCCATCCGCGAAAACATGAAACTGCAAGAGGCCCGCGCTGCCGGCCTGTTGACGCAACAACACGCCGGCCACAGCTTCGGCGCGAGCATCCCGAAAGAAATCACTGCTGAATTCGTCCGCGAAGAAATCGCCCGTGGCCGCGCAATCATTCCGGCCAACATCAACCACGTCGAACTGGAACCGATGATCATCGGCCGTAACTTCCTGGTGAAGATCAACGGCAACATCGGCAACAGCGCGCTGGGTTCTTCGATCGAAGAAGAAGTGGCGAAACTGACCTGGGGCATTCGCTGGGGTTCGGACACCGTGATGGACTTGTCCACCGGTAAACACATTCACGAAACCCGCGAGTGGATCATCCGCAACTCGCCAGTGCCGATCGGCACCGTGCCGATTTATCAGGCGCTGGAAAAAGTCAATGGCGTCGCCGAAGACCTGACCTGGGAGCTGTTCCGCGACACGCTGATCGAGCAGGCCGAGCAGGGCGTCGACTATTTCACCATCCACGCCGGCGTGCTGCTGCGTTACGTGCCGCTGACCGCCAAACGCGTAACCGGCATCGTTTCCCGTGGCGGTTCGATCATGGCCAAGTGGTGCCTGGCGCACCATAAAGAGAACTTCCTCTACACCCACTTCGACGAAATCTGCGAAATCATGAAGGCCTACGACGTCAGCTTCTCGCTGGGCGATGGCCTGCGTCCGGGCTCGATTGCCGACGCCAACGACGAAGCGCAGTTCGGCGAACTGGAGACCCTCGGCGAGCTGACCAAGATCGCCTGGAAGCATGATGTGCAATGCATGATCGAAGGCCCGGGCCACGTGCCGATGCAGTTGATCAAAGAGAACATGGACAAGCAGCTGGAGTGCTGCGACGAGGCGCCGTTCTACACCCTCGGCCCGCTGACCACCGACATCGCGCCGGGCTATGACCACATCACCTCCGGCATCGGTGCGGCGATGATCGGCTGGTTCGGTTGCGCGATGCTTTGCTACGTGACGCCGAAGGAACACTTGGGCCTGCCGAACAAGGATGACGTGAAGACCGGGATCATCACTTACAAGATCGCGGCGCATGCGGCGGACTTGGCCAAAGGGCATCCGGGCGCACAGATTCGCGACAACGCCTTGAGCAAGGCGCGTTTCGAATTCCGTTGGGAAGACCAGTTCAACCTCGGCCTCGATCCGGACACCGCGCGTTCGTATCACGATGAAACCCTGCCGAAGGATTCGGCGAAGGTCGCGCACTTCTGTTCGATGTGCGGGCCGAAATTCTGCTCGATGAAGATCACTCAGGAAGTCCGCGAATACGCGGCCAACCAGCGGATCGAAGCGGTCGACGTGGACGTCGCCCAAGGCCTGGCGGAACAGGCCGAGCGGTTCAAGAAGGAAGGCAGTCAGCTGTACAAGAAGGTTTGACCCCGTACTGATCGTTCCCACGCTCCGCGTGGGAATGCAGCCCGTGACGCTCCGCGTCACTGGACGCGGAGCGTCCCTAGAGGCATTCCCACGCAGAGCGTGGGAACGATCACAACACAACAAAAATGTCCCTCTGAGATAACACCCTTGAGCATTCAACCCAGCACTTATTCTCCCGACCTCGCCGTACCCGCCGACAAGCGTGTATTCGGCGGTCGTGATCTGTTTTCCCTGTGGTTCTCCCTCGGCATCGGCCTGATGGTTTTGCAGACCGGCGCATTACTCGCGCCAGGTCTGGGCCTGTCCGGTTCGCTGTTGGCGATTTTCCTCGGCACGCTGGTCGGCGTGCTGCTGCTGGCCGCCGTCGGCGTGATCGGCAGTGACACCGGCCTGTCGTCGATGGCTGCCCTCAAACTCAGCCTCGGCAGCAAGGGCGCGAGCCTGCCGGCGCTGCTCAATTTGCTGCAACTGATCGGTTGGGGCTCGTTTGAAATCATCGTCATGCGCGACGCCGCCAGCCTGCTCGGTACCCGCGCGTTCAGCGAAGGTTCGCTGTGGTCGAACCCGGTGTTGTGGACGCTGTTTTTCGGCGCTCTCGCGACGTTGCTGGCAGTCAGTGGCCCGCTGACCTTCGTGCGGCAGATCCTGCGCAAGTGGGGCATCTGGTTGTTGCTCGCCGCGTGCATCTGGCTGACCTGGAACCTGTTTGCCAAAGCCGATCTGGTCGATCTTTGGTCGCGCGCCGGTGACGGTTCGATGCCATTCGCCGTGGGCTTCGACATTGCCATCGCGATGCCGCTGTCGTGGCTGCCGCTGATCGCCGATTACTCGCGTTTCGGCAAGCGTGCGAAGAATGTGTTCGGTGGCACTGCGGTCGGTTTCTTCATCGGCAATTTCTGGCTGATGAGCCTTGGCGTCGCCTACACCCTGGCCTTCGCGCCAAGCGGTGAAGTCAACGCGCTGCTGTTGGCATTGGCTGGCGCCGGTCTGGGCATTCCGCTGTTGCTGATTCTGTTGGACGAGTCGGAAAACGCTTTCGCTGATATTCACTCGGCAGCGGTGTCCAGCGGGATTCTGTTGCGCCTGAAAGTCGAGCATCTGGCCTTGGCCATCGGCGTGATCTGCACGCTGATCGCCCTGCTGGCGCCGTTGGCGCAGTACCAGAATTTTCTGCTGCTGATCGGTTCGGTGTTTGCGCCGCTGTTCGGCGTGGTGCTGGTGGATCACTTCATTCTGCGCAAGCGCAGCGCTCAGGTCGCATCAGCCGCATTGCGCTGGCCGGCGTTGTTGGCGTGGCTGGGTGGCGTGAGCACCTATCACTTGCTGGCGAATCTGTATCCGGATGTCGGCGCAACCCTGCCGGCGCTGGTGCTGGCAGGGCTGTTGCAGCTAGTGCTGGGTCGGGCCTTCAGTTACGGCCGGGAAACAGCTCAGGCTTGAGAATGCCGTTCAGACGCGGATAAGGAATCTTCAGTTCGACGTGGCCCAGTGCGTAAGGCGCAATGGTGGTCACGTCGTACTTGAGGATCACGCCGCCATAGGTCAGCGCCACGTTCTGGGTTTTCACGAACGGCCAGTTCTTCACGAACTCCGCTTCCTGATCGAGCTTGGTGCTGATCAACCAGCTGTTGTGCGCAACCTGCGCCGCTTTCCAGAATGCGTCTTCCTGACCCGGCAGCAACATGTCGGACAGGTTCAGCACCTTGTGCTGCTGGCGCGAATAGTTGATGAAACCGCGACCCGGATTGCCATGCGCGCCGCCGGTGTCGAGGTAGCTCGACAACTCGATGATCACCAAGCCGTCATGCTGCTCACGTACTTTCGCTTGCAGGTAGCTGCTGTTGCGCGGGCCGGCACTGGCCAGAAACTGATCGCGATAAGCCGCCAGGGTCGGCGCTACCGGGGCATTTTTCTCGGTGCGGGTCATTTGCAGCAGACGTTTTTCGATGATGCCGTCCAGTGCAGGTTCGGCCGGGAAGCGCAGGGTGTCGATGTTCACCAGCGGACAATCCGGGTTGGAACAGCCAGGTTTCAACTGTTCGGATGCGTCGCGAGTGGTCTCTAGCGGCGTGCGGTAGTTGGGCTGGAACAGGCTCGCGCAGGCGCCCAGAGTCAGGGCGATGGCGGCCACGGAGGCAATTTTGAAAAGCGACATAGGCGTCCTTTCGAAAACAAGGGAAGGCAAAAAGTTACCGCTTCGACTCTCAACGAGGCAGTCAGTTCGCCACTAAGCTAATTAGAGTGGGTTTCGCCTCCACCGTCCATCCCGCTGACGGTAAAGGGGCTGCATCAAACCGTTCGGGCGCGTTAGGATGGCGCGAAGTCGAGGTTGCCAATCAAGCAGCGCAGCCTCGTAATGGAATTGCAGTAAAGAGGATGCTCATGACTGATTTTGCCAACGCCATTCCGACCGCCGTCGATATCGTGCGGCGCGAAAAATGCTACGAGGGCTTTTACAAGCTCGACCGCGTGCACCTGCGCCATGAATTGTTCGCCGGTGGCATGAGCCGCGAAATCAACCGTGAAATCTTCGTGCGTCACGATGCTGTGTGCATGCTGCCTTACGATCCGCAGCGCGACGAAGTGGTGCTGATCGAGCAGTTTCGCATCGGCGCCATGGGCAAGACCGACAACCCGTGGCTGGTCGAGCTGGTCGCTGGTCTGATCGACAAGGATGAACAACCGGAAGAAGTTGCTCACCGCGAGGCGCTGGAGGAAGCTGGGCTGGACATCAAGGCCCTGTGGCCGATGACCAAATATTTCCCGTCGCCGGGCGGCAGCAACGAGTTCGTGCATTTGTACTTGGGGCGTTGCAGTACCGAAGGCGCAGGCGGCCTGCATGGCCTGGAAGAAGAGGCAGAAGATATCCGCGTCACGGTCTGGGCCTTTGAAGATGCCTTGCAGGCCGTCCGTGACGGACGCATTGCCAATGCGGCGAGCATTATCGCCTTGCAGTGGCTGGCGCTGAACCGCGCCGAAGTGAGGGGGCTATGGTTGTAAACAAGTTGCGCGATCGTTATCGAGTCGACCTCGCGGGGCTGCAAGCCGCCTGCGAGGCCAACTACGCGCGCCTGATGCGGCTGGTGCCGGACATGCGCAACGACCCGGAAGCGCGGCGCATCGCCGTGACTCAGGGCGAGCAGATGCTCGGCGTGCTGGCCCTCGAAGTGCTGCAAACCTGCCCGTACACCACCACTTTGCAAGTGCGTCAGGAGCACAGCCTGCCATGGCTGCCGGTGCCGCAACTGGAAGTGCAGGTCTATCACGACGCGCGCATGGCCGAAGTGGTCAGCGCCGAACATGCACGACGCTTTCGCGGCATCTATCCTTACCCGAACGCCGCGATGCATCAGCCGGATGAAAAGGCTCAGCTCAATCTGTTCCTGGGGGAATGGCTGAGTCATTGCCTGGCGCTGGGGCATGAGTATGAAGTCGTACGCTAGTTGTGAACTGCGTCCGGTTCGCCGCTTTCCTCTTTTACTGATCCCCCAGCATAATTGCGGCACTTGATCGATTCCGTGCTTTTGCCTTGGGAGAACGCCTTGCCGAGCGTATCCACGTTGACCCCCGCCGATTCGGCGCTGCTGGTGCAGTTGTCCGACAGCCATCTGTTCGCCGAGGCGGACGGTTCGCTGCTGGGCATGAACACCCGCGAGAGCCTGCAAAAGGTCATCGAACTGGTACTGGAGCAACAGCCGCAGATCGACCTGATTCTGGCCACCGGGGATATTTCCCAGGACGGCACGCTGGAGTCGTATCAACAGTTTCGCCAGATGAGCGCGCAGATCGATGCACCGGCGCGCTGGATTCCTGGTAATCACGATGAGCCGCAAATCATGGCGGTTGCCGCCGTGCAAAGCGCATTGCTGGAACCGATTGTGGATATCGGCAACTGGCGGGTGACGATGCTGGATTCGGCGGTGCCGGGTTCGGTTCCGGGGTATTTGCAGGACGATCAATTGCAGCTGCTGGCCCGTTCGCTGAGCGAAGCGCCGGAGCGGCATCATCTGGTGTGCTTTCACCATCATCCGGTGTCGATTGGCTGCGCGTGGATGGAGCCAATTGGTTTGCGCAATCCGGAGGCGTTTTTCGAGGTGCTGGATCGTTTTCCACAGGCCCGCGCGGTGTTGTGGGGGCATGTGCATCAGGAGATCGATCGCGAGCGTAATGGTGTGCGGTTGATGGCTTCGCCGTCGACGTGCATTCAGTTTGAGCCGGGCAGTGAGGATTTCAAGGTGGGGGAGCAGGCGCCGGGGTATCGCTGGTTACGGCTGTTGCCGGATGGGCGGCTGGAAACTGGCGTGGAACGCGTCACCGGTTTTGCTTTTATCGTTGATTACGGTTCTGAAGGTTACTGAGCCCCATCGGGCCTCTTCGCGAGCAAGCCCGCTCCCACAGGGGAATGCATTCCCCTGTGGGAGCG